>JASJMK010000071.1:0-16048 GCA_037619625.1 Actinomycetes bacterium | reverse complement strand
TGGATTTAGCTCTAGCGAAGTTGCCAATTCAAAGGCATCGTCGATCGCATTAATTGGTCCGCATGGAACGCCGCAGTTGGATAGCGCCTTCCACCAATGATCAGCACCCTGCTTCGAAAATTGCTCAGCAAGAAGTTCATTTAATTCAATTCGGTGTGCTACCCGATCAGGATTCGTAGTGAATCTTTCATCATTGGCGATTTCTGGAATGCCCAATTCAGCGCATAACTTAACAAACTGGCCATCATTTCCAACGGCAATTACTATCGATCTATCTAAAGTTTGATAAACCTCATATGGGCTAATGGACGGGTGCGCGTTACCTAGAATTCCTGGCACGACTCCGCCACTTACAAATGAACTTGCTTGATTGACCATCGCTGAAAGAAGTGAAGAAAGTAAGTTAACTTCGATTTCTTGGCCTTCGCCAGATAAATTGCGATGGTTTAGGGCAGCAAGAATTCCGATCGTCGCGTGCATACCTGTAATGACATCAACTAAAGCAACGCCCACTTTTGTTGGGTGCCCTGGCGCAGGCCCGGTGACACTCATTAACCCGCCCATAGCTTGGACTAACAAATCATATCCAGGCATCGCTGCTCCAGCGCCCGAGCCAAATCCAGTGATCGAACAGTAAATAACGTCAGTCTTCAAATTTTTTACCGAGGCGTAGTCAAGTCCAAATTTGTGACTAAGGCTGGGTGGAAAGTTATGAATCACAATGTCGGCTCGCTTTATCAATTCGTGAGCTTCAGCAATTCCAGCAGGTGTTGCCATATCTATTACAACGGATGTCTTGTTTCGATTTACAGATTCAAAGTAGGTGGCCCGCCCCGCCTCATCAAAAGGTGGACCCCAATGGCGAGTATCGTCACCGACCTCGGGGCGCTCAACTTTGATAACGGTCGCGCCCATGTCCCCGAGCAGCATAGTTGCATAGGGTCCAGCCAAAACTCGCGTGAAATCTGCCACGACTAGACCGTCTAACGCACCCATACCCTGATTGTATCCAATCCGTGGGCTAGCAATAGTTAATTCTTCAGGGCTTTAAATGTCTTTTAACTCAACAATTCTGCCGTGCTGGCCAGGTTCTTCCAGAGTCGCTGGGCGACCCTTAGTTCGAATAAACATTCGAGGCGCCCGGCCCGCTGGTTGCTTAACCTTAGGAAAAATATACAAACTGCATAATCGTGTTGTGCAAAAATTTGTCTCAGCTAATCCCTGGGTTCAACGCAACTGATGCCCAAATGGTTTATCGCAGCTTTCCAATTAATTACAGGGTTCCTGCACCGCAAATTAAGTTATCTGTAAAAATAGCCTCAGCAATTCGCCAGAAAATCAGGGAGAAAAATAATGACAACGACAGTTTGGCATAACGGCAAAGTATGGATTGATCAAAATGAATCTACTCATGCAATTGCAGCCACTGATGGCGTAATCGTTGCCCACGGCGATGCCGCAATTGCGCTGCCTGCTGATGTAAGTGTGGATTTAAATGGCGCAACATTGCTTCCAGGTTTTGGTGATGGCCACGCTCATCCAATTTTTGGTGGAGTTGAAACATTATTTGCGCCAGTACGAGGTCCAGAAAAACTTGATGAACTACTTGATGCCGTAAAAAAGTGGGCTGATGAAAATCCGGATGCAGAGTGGGTTCGCGGCGAGGGTTACGATCCGAGCTTGGCACCAATGGGAATTTTTGATGCCAAATGGCTAGATGAAATTGTGCCTGACCGACCTGTTGTACTTCGTGCGATGGATTATCACACTGCATGGGTTAACACCAAGGCCATGGAACTTGCTGGCATTACCAGCGAAACACCGCAACCTCCAGATGGCGAAATACCGCATCGCGAAGATGGCACACCTATTGGCACTTTGCGCGAATGGGGAGCTTGGTCCATGGTTTACAACTTGTTACCACCGCTCGATAACGAACAGCGCCACAAAGTGGCTCTGGCTGCATCGGCTGCATATTCTTCTTGTGGGGTTACTTGGGCGCAAGATGCTTGGGTTGAAGATGACACATTGGAAACTTGGCTGCTCGCTGCGAAATCTGGCGCCCTTAAATTCCGCGCAAACCTTGCCTGGTTTGCTGAGCCGGAAGGCATTTGGAAAACAAAAATCGATGGTTTTTCAAAAAATCGTGATCGCCTGGCAAAGGAAGCCCCAGATTTATTAACTGGAAATACGATTAAGTTTTTTGCCGACGGAATTCTTGAAGGTGGCACCGCTGCCGTGCTTGAAGATTATTGCGATTGCCCAAATAAAGGTATTCCTAACTGGCGCCGTGAGGAATTAATCGAAGCAGTTAGCGAAGCGGTGAAGCGAGGTTTTCAGCCGCACATTCATGCCATTGGTGATGCTGGTATTCGAAATGCACTTGATGCCATTGAGGCCGCGCGCCAAGTTCACAAAGAAATAATTAATCCGGTGATCGCCCATTCCCAACTAATTGACCCAGCAGATTTACCGCGATTTAAAGAACTAGATGTGATCGCAAATTTCGAACCACTTTGGGCGCAATTAGCTAATGAGCAAGTTGTCCTAACTGTTCCAAGACTTGGTCAGGAACGCGCAGATCGTCAATATCCAATTGCAACACTGCTGCACAGTGGCACGAAAATTTCCTTTGGCTCCGATTGGCCAGTAACTTCGCCAGTTCCGATGCAAGGGATCGGGGTAGCAATTACGCGTCAGACTGATGAAGCTAAGCCACCAGAGGGCTGGGTACCAAAAGAACGCTTAACCCTGGATGAGGCGTTGACTGCTTACACAATGGGTTCCGCAGTTCAAGCTGGGGAAACTCACTTATGGGGCGACTTAGCAATTGGAAAACGCGCTGACATCGCCATGTTAGATAGTGACATTCATGCTTTGGAGCTAATGCAAGTGCGCAAAGCAAAAGTTGTTGGCACTTGGTTGGGTGGCGTGCGAGTTCATGGTTAGCAAAAATTAGATATGAACGCTAAAGCATTATGGAGCTGACTCCCTCAGAGCAAGATCGGCTGTTGATTTTTAGCGTTGCTCAGCTCGCCCAAGTACGTCGGGCTCGTGGCGTAAAGCTAAATAAACCAGAAGCTGTAGCCCTGATATCCCATGCCGTGATTGAGGCAGCGCGCGACGGCAATACTCACTCCCAAGCATTGCAGGCTGGGCTTGCGGCGATTTCGGATAGTGAGCTACTTCCGGGAATCGGATCAATGTTGCGTGGAATCGCAGTTGAAGCAGTATTCGATGATGGTCGGCGCTTAGTTGTCGTGGATTATGAAACATCCGATCCGCAAGCTCCTGGTCAAGTAACTCGGCTCGAACCAATTTCGTACCCTGAAAAAAGTGGAGCAGTTGCGATTTCAGTTCACAACAACTCAATGATTCAAATTTCAGTTACAACACATATGCATTTCTTCGAAGTGAACCCGCATTTGGAATTCGATCGCCCGGCTACCTACGGCATGCATCTTGACATAAATTCTGGTGGGCACGTTGACTTTCCATCGGGTAAAACCGTCACTGTGCAATTAGTTCCAATAACCGGAGATCGCGTCTTAATTGGTTTCGCTGGACTAGTTGATGGTCCACTAGATGAACCGGGCATGAAGGAACGCGCTATCGAGCGAGCTCGGACACTTGGTTATCTAAGTGAGCAAATATGAATAAGCAAGAATTAATTGAAAGTCAACAAGATATCGCAGTACACGGAGCGCGCAAGGGTGACTTTGTTCGCTTAGGTGACACTGCGCTGATAGTTCGCGTTGAAGCAGATGACCGCGAGCTAGGTAATGAAGTTCAAATTGGTTTTGGTAAAAACCTGCGCGACGGAATTGGGATGCGCTCAGTTTCAAGCAATGAATCATGCGATGTTGTTGTAACAAATGTCTTGATTATTGATGCCGTACTTGGTATTCGCGTTAGTTCAATTGGAATTCGCAACGGCAGAATCGTTGCAATCGGGCGGGCTGGAAATCCAGACACTATGGACGGCATAGACGTCGTTGTTGGCAGCGGCAGCATTGTGATTCCTGGTGAAGGATTAATTGCAACGGCCGGTGGGATTGATACTCATGTTCATGCCATGTCTCCCCGAGTTTGCGATGCTGCGCTTTCCAGTGGAGTAACGACGATCATTGCCCAAGAATTCGGTCCATTCTGGGGAGTTGGAGTTAGTTCAAAGTGGGCACTTGAACACGCTCGCAATATGTATGGCGCGTGGCCGCTAAATGTTGGAATCCTGGGTCGAGCAGCGGGCTCGACAACAGCGCCACTTCAAGAAGCTCTCGCTGGTGGAGTCTGCGGCTTCAAAATTCATGAGGACACCGGCGCACATCCGCGCACTATCGATACGACTTTAAAGTTTGCCGATGAACACGATGTTGCAGTAGCACTTCACACTGATGGTCTAAATGAAATGTTGAGTGTCGCCGAGACGATCAAGGTAATCGCAGGTCGCGCCGTACATGCATTTCATGTCGAGGGCTGTGGTGGCGGTCACACACCTGATGTGCTGCAGTTGGCAGGGCGCGACAACATACTGGCATCATCAACGAATCCAACGCTTGCATATGGCGTGAATGCTGCGGATGAACATGTCGCGATGATTATCTCAGCGCATGGTATGAATCCAGAATTACCCAGTGATGTTCAAATGGCCCGAAACCGAGTTCGCAATGCAACTATGGCGGCAGAAAATCGATTACACGACATGGGAGTAATTCCTGTCACTTCCTCTGACGCACTTGGTATGGGTCGAGTGGATGATACTTGGCGCAAAACTTTTGCAATGGCGAGCATGTTTGCCGATGACAAGATTTTAGACGGCAGCGTCGCGGCAAGTGATGTGGTAACCGACAATGAGCGAGTACTTCGCCACGTTGCAAAGATCACTATCAATCCTGCTTTAGTGCATGGTTTGTCACATGAGATTGGTTCAATTCAAGTTGGTTTGCTCGCGGACTTAGTGCTTTGGCCATATTCCTCGTTTGCTTCAAAACCCAACATGATTATCAAGAACGGACTACCAGCCTGGGGTGTTGTTGGGGATCCAGGCGCAACTGTTACTAATGCGCAACCACTGCTTATTGGGCCACAATTTGGCGCTTTTGGTGTTACGGCTGAGGATTTAGCCGTGCAATTCAGCAACAATTCGGCGACTGATTCACCTGGGCGGCGCAGAAATGTTGCCGTTCGAGATACCCGAACAATTAGAAGCTCTCAAATGATTCGTCACGGAATTCTTGGCGAAATTCAAGTGGACCCCACTGGTCATGTCGTAACGTTTGAGGGTCAGCACTTAACGCAGGAACCCCAAAACGCCGCGACACTCACCCGCACATATTTGCTTTAGGAGTTTTCGATGGCACTAAACATAGTCACCGCTTCTGGTTCGGGTGCCAAGCGTGGCGCTGAAATAGGCGAACAACTTTCTGACTTACTTCAAGTTGCCTGGAATCGTTGGGTATTTCATTTCAGTAAAAATGATGTGGATGCGCAAGATTTAGCGCAGCGACTCGCTGAAGTTGGTGGCTGGGAAACTGCTGAGCGATACTGTCCAGATTTACTTGCCGAACTTGAGGCCATGGCACAAGCTGCGAACATGCCTTGGTACCAAGTTGCTGCGCTTTCGATGCTGGATGAATCTTGGGCACTAACTGGCGGCATGGGTTGTACTGCTATTGCCATCACCAGAAGTGATGCTCGAGCAGCTGGCCAAAATATGGATTTACCGGATTGGACCAACGGTCTGCAAACGGTTTTAAACCTAAGAGATGAATCTGGACTTGGCGTTGTTGCGGCCACCTACCCTGGATCACTTGCCACAATGGGTATGAACTCAAACGGTGTGATTGTTGTAGTTAACGCCCTGGATCTCGCGACGAACATGACAGGTATGCCAGTTGATTTCGTAACTCGCGGCGCGCTACATCAACCAACCGCAGCCGATGCGATTGCCTACATCCGAGAAATTCCACACGCAGTTGGCCAGAATTACACAGTTTTGGATGCCAAAGATTTATTTATGGTTGAAGCCGCCGCAGATCAAGTACTTGAAGTTGCGACCCATCCAGAAGTTTCCACACACACCAACCATGCCTTCACCCGGGAATACACCGGAAGCGAAGGGTCGTATGCGCGCATAAAAGCAATTGAAGATTCTCGGGATAACTTAAATAACGCAGACGACATAAAAACAGCCCTACTAAATAAAGAATCGGGTGTTTGTATTACCCTGGGTCGCTGGCGCGAGGATATGTACTCATTTATGGGAATTGTGGGCGATGCCAACTCCAAACAGGTTTGGATTAATTCCGCCCCAGCTTACGATGGCGACTTTGAAGAGGTCAGTTTTCTCTAATCCAGAGGCTGCAAACTAGGAACATGGCACTGGCCATACGAAGAAATCAAATACTCCCTATTCTTGCTATATGAGTAGCTCGCAAAAAAATGTAACTGTAATTGGTGGCGGAATCGTTGGTCTCGCCTGCGCCTGGGAACTTGCTAAAGATGGCGCATCGGTAATTGTTGTCGAAACTGGTGGCTCAAGTTATGGAACATCATTGGCAAACGCTGGGTGGATTAGCCCAAGCCACATCATTCCATTCGCTGCCCCCGGAATGGTTAAAACTGGTTTTCAAAACTTAATTGGTCGAACTGGTGCATTTTCGATCACACCAGGTGCTGGCTCGCTAGTTGCACCATGGACATTAAAGTTTGCGCGCTCCTGCACGGATGCCCATGTCGATAATTGCGCACCCGCACTCAAAGAATTACTTGACACCAGCATGGACGTCATCGAGGGCCTAACGGAAACCACAGATTTAAAACGCACAAACCAGCCACAGTGGTATGTCTACACATCCGATAATGCTGAAGCTGATGCCGAACATGAAGTTGATCTCGTCACAAAGTTTGGTGTGGATGCAAAGCAACTTGATCTGCAAACTAGCTTAGATAGCGAGCCAATTCTGAAAGACACAGTCAAGGCAATTGTGGAATTTAGTTCTGACTTCGGATTAGATCCAGGAAAACTTGTTGAAGTTTATCGACGTAATTGTGAATCTCTCGGCGTGACATTCCGCGATGAAAAAGTAACTGCAATGAGTTCAACTAATCGCAACGTAACTGTGACGACTTCAACTGACTCTTGGATTAGCGATTACGTAGTGCTTGCAGCTGGAGTTTGGTCACGCGAATTAGCAAAAACGCTTGGCGAAAATCTACCGATCATGCCAGCAAAAGGTCAATCCGTGACTTTGCCAGGTGTTATGAATATGCCAAGCCGAACTTTGATGCTGGCAGATCAACGCATTGCTACCAATCCCATGGACTGGGGATTTCGAATGAGCACTGGATTTGCTTTAACGTCTGCAAATGATATGTCGGTTAACTCAAAAGCCACAGATAAATTGATTGCGACTGCCAGGCAAGCATTGCACCTCCCGGAAAAGTTTGAAGTAAAAAATGAGCTGGCTGGATTGCGTCCCGCTAGCCCAGATGGCATGCCTTACATTGGCCCACTTCCAAAGGCACCAAGAGTTATCGCCGCTACGGGCCATGGCATGTTAGGGCTGATGATGGCGCCAGGTACTGGAAAATTTGTCGCAGACATGATTTCTGGCAGATCAGTGTCTCGAGAAGTTATGAAGTTTTCCCCAGCCCGACCACGACTTTAGGGCACGGCTTAGTTGAACCGTTAGCAAACTGTGACATTGCTCAAATTGCTGACATCCGTCGCCTTTTCGGGGTAGATTCCGTATTTGTAAAGAACTAATTGACTGCCGCCGTGGGCAGATAAAGGTAGGTAACTTTGAGCGAAAAGTATCTCGAGATTCGCAACATCGTAAAGGTTTATCCAACACCTGAAGGCGGCGAAGTACGCGCACTTGATGATGTTTCCCTGGATATCGCCGCTGGTGAATTTTTTATTTTGCTCGGTCCATCTGGCTGTGGCAAAACCACATTGCTCCGCAGTATTGCTGGACTTGAATATCCAGATAGTGGCGAAATAGTTCTGCTCGGTGATCGCATTGACGATAAGCCACCATACGAAAGACCGGTTAATACTGTTTTCCAGTCATACGCCCTTTTTCCGCATATGACAGTTGGCGAAAATATCGCATTTGGATTGGAAATGGAAAAAATAGACAAAAATGAAATCGCTAAACGTGTTGGCGAGGCATTGGATCAGGTGAAACTTTCGGGGTACGAAAATCGATTACCTTCACAAGTTTCTGGTGGTCAACAACAGCGAGTTGCTTTGGCTCGCGCGCTTGCTAAAAAACCAAAAGTACTTTTACTTGATGAACCGCTATCTGCACTTGATTTAAAGTTACGCCGTGGCATGCAAGTTGAACTTAAGCGACTACAGCGCGAAACTGGAATTACTTTTGTGTTCGTAACTCATGACCAAGAAGAAGCGATGTCTATGGGAGATCGCATCGCTGTGTTTAGCCAAGGAAAAATCGTTCAGCTAGATACCCCAGTGAACGTGTACCGCAGACCAGTTAACGCATACGTCGCAGATTTCATTGGTGAAACAAATCTGATCGAAGGAACCGTTGTTGCAAGTGGTATTTCGTTGCCAGGCGGAAATATTTTGCCTACTAATCAATTAGCAGAAGACAGTGTTGTCCCTGACTCTGGAATGGTGACTGTTGCAATCCGCCCCGAAGATTTGGTTGTTGCAAATGACGGAATCATAAGCGGCACTGTGCGCGACGTAATTTTCACAGGCGATTCAGTGCGGGTTTATGTCACTGTTGGTGACATTGAAGTTATTGCATCGCTGGCTTCCTACGGCACGCAAATTCCAGCACAGGGCAGCCACGTGACCTTGAACCCAGAACATCGCGCTGCCCGCACGGTGGCTTCATGACCGCAACAACTGCGACACCGAAGTCAGATTTAAAGCGGCGAGGTAACCGCGCGCGTCCTGGGCAGTCTTCTCCTAAATTGGCGTACTTACCAATTATCTTCTTAGCGTTTGCGATTGGCATTCCGCTTCTAATCATCGTGGTCTATTCATTTCTTGAAAAACCATCGCAAGGTACTGGCGTGAAATGGGTATTCACAACAGAAAATTACAAAGCACTTTTTATTCAGCAAAAACTTGATGGCACCACCGCATTAGATACTCGATACCTAAAAGTTCTCTGGACTTCCTTCACTTATTCCTTAATTACCACGACGGTCACGTTAATTCTTTCTGTTCCAGTCGCGATGTGGATTGCCACACGTGACGCGCGCCGGCGAACATTGCTCGTGGCGCTCGTAACTTTGCCGTTTTGGATTAGCATTTTGATCCGGACATATGGAATGCGTCAAATTATTGCCGACGAAGGACCCATCGGTAAATTCTTAGGATTATTTAACATTGACTGGAGTATCCTCTACTCGCCGCCAGCAACCATTCTTGGCCTGATATACGTATTCTTACCCTTTATGATTTTACCAATTTACGCCTCAGCGGAACGCTTTGATTTTCGATTAGCCGAGGCTGCCTACGATTTAGGTGCAAAAAAAATGACGGTAATTCATAAAATAATTTTGCCATCAATTCGGCCGGGAATTATTTCTGGCGTTGCGTTGGTTTTCATTCCAGCACTTGGTTCATTCCTGCAATCAGACATGCTTGGTGGCGGCAAAACCAACATGGTTGCCAATGTGATTGCTAACAACTTTGGGCAAGCTCGAAACTGGCCTTTTGGTAGCGCACTAGCTGTTCTCTTGATTGTCTTGACCTTGATATTTGTTTTGATAATTCAAAGGATTTCCCAGCGCCGCGGAGACAAGGTGGAATTGGTATGACCATTACTAAGACTCCAACCACTAAAAGAGGCAAGCTCGTAAATTTACGAAACTTCCCTGGTTTTAACCCAACTGCCTGGTTTGTGCTTTTCTTTCTATATAGCCCATTGATTTATGTGGTGATTTATTCGTTTAACTCGAGTCGGATTGGCGCCGTTTGGGAAAGTTTCTCCGTCAAGTGGTACGGCAGAGTGTTTGAAAACAACGATATTCAACGTGCACTTAAAAATTCACTTCAAGTCGGATTCGTAGCTACGGTTCTTTCAACCACACTGGCAGTAATGGCGGCACTCGGATTACTCCGCATGAAACGAGCAGGTAAAGCAGTAGCTATTGCCCTAATCGGTGCGCCCTTAATAATTGCCGAAATAGTTTTAGCTGTTGGCACGCTTGGGTTATTTATTGCAGTAGGTGTGCCATTGGGCAAGATTGGACTGATGGTTGCGCATACTGCATTTTGTATTCCATTTGCCCTACTTCCCATCAGGGCTCGCTTAAGTCAACTAGATATGGCGCCGTTTGAAGCAGCTTCTGATTTAGGTGCTAATGAATCGCAAATTCTGCGCCGAATAACGCTGCCGTTGCTTGCACCAGCAATTGTTGCAGGCGCACTGTTGGCCTTTGCAATTTCAATTGACGACTTCATAACTTCCTTCTTTGTTGCTGGGCCTGGCTCAACAACATTGCCGGTATACATTTTTGGCATGATCCGCTCGACAGTTACACCAGAGGTGAATGCAATTTCTACCTTGCTTCTGTTGTTCTCAGGCACCGTGCTAATCGGATCGTATTTGATCCAGAGAAAAAGGAGATAAGAATGGCTAGCAACAAGAGGCGTCGTGCCTCGTATGTAGCTGCACTTGCTGCTGCAGGTGCACTATTACTATCTGCATGTGGTGGGGAAACTACTGCAGACTCAGGCGCAGGCGAAACTGCTGCGGCTACGGGGGAATTCCCAACCACTGGCTCAGGCGTGGTTAATCTTTACAACTGGACTGATTACATCGATCCGGAAGAACTAAAGCGTTTCACCGCTGAAACTGGCATCGAAGTTATTTTGGACACCTACGACAGCAACGAGACATTATTAGCTAAATTGCAATCAGGTGCTACCGGCTATGACGTGATCGTTCCGTCTGATTACATGGTCGCGCAAATGGTTGACCTTGGCTTACTACAGAATGTCGGCGTAAGCAGTTTTCCTAACGGTGGCAACATCAAGGATAACTTGGTCGATGTTTATTGGGACTCAGGTCGCAACTACACCGCTCCTTGGAACTACGGAACAACTGGAATTGCATGTAATTTCGTTGCCGAACCTGGATGCGCAAACATAAAGTCGTGGAAAGATTACTTCACCGCTGGTCTTCCAAAGATGGATTCGCTAAAGGACCAAGTTGAAGTTGTATCTGCTGCACTGCGTGCTACCGGCGTGGCTGGCGATGACCTTTGCACAACTGATACCGCGAAGTACATAGCTGCCGAAGAATTGCTAGCTGGATTTAAGCCGGCTGTAATTGAATCAGACGGTGGCATTGAACGCGTTACAGCTGGAACAAGTAACATTCGTCATGCTTGGAACGGCTCAACTCACCGTATGACTGTTGAAAATCCAGATGTGCAGTACATTTACCCAAGTGACGGTCTAAACCTTTGGGCAGATAACCTGGCAATTCCAGTAGGTGCACCTAACTTGGATAACGCCAAGATCTTCATCAACTGGATGATGGGTCCACAAGCTGCGGGTAACCAGAGTAATTTCTCCGGATACGACAATGGCATCAAGGGCTCGGACTCATTCATGGATGATTCACTAAAAACTGATCCAGCAGTCGTGGTTCCAGCTGACAAAGAGGCATTGATTTCACCACTGCCTAACTGTGGCGAAGAAGCACGAGAGTTGTACACCCAGGTATTCACAACTTGGACAACCAGTCAGTAATTAAATAGCAATTGCTACTAGTTACGCCTAATAACGCCAGTCCTGCAGGAAACTGTGGGGCTGGCGTTATTTATTTGTTACAAATGAGCCTAGAAAGTTGCGATCCTGGGTCTCAATATTTAGGGAAATAACAAATTTGTATGGCATCCTGTAATTAGTTAGTTTTTTTGCAAGTCCCGACGTCTAAAGGAGAGCCATGTTCGTTAAAACTAAGCGCAAAGCTTCATACGCAGCTATTTTGGCCGCTGGAGCATTATTACTTTCGGCTTGTGGTGGTGAAACTACCGCTAGCAGCACAGAATCCGCACCTGCTGCGACCAGTGAATTTCCAACGTCTGGCACCGGAGTTGTAAATCTCTACAACTGGACTGATTACATTGATCCAGCGATCTTAGATAAATTCACGGCAGAAACTGGCATTGAAGTAATTCTTGACGTTTTCGACAGCAATGAAACTTTGTTAGCGAAATTGCAATCAGGTGCTACTGGCTACGACGTGATTATGCCTTCGGACTACATGGTTGCGCAAATGATTGAACTGGGAATGCTGCAAAATGTTGATGTTGCATCCTTCCCTAATGGAAAAAACATAGCCCCAGAATTTATGGATGTGTATTTTGATCCAGGTCGTGCTTACACCGCTCCTTACATGTATGGCTCTACTGGTATCGCCTGCAATACCAAGCTTGAACCAGAATGTGGAAACATTAAATCTTGGAAAGACCTCTTCACCGGCAACTTTGCGAACGTTAATGCTATGAAGGACCAAGTAGAAATGGTTTCAGCTGCGCTTCGTGCAACAGGTACCTCGGCTGCAGATCTTTGCACCACAGATACCGCAAAGTACATTGCCGCCGAAGAAATACTTGCCGGATTTAAGCCTGCTGTTATTGATAACGATGGTGGAAACGAACGCATGATCACTGGTCAGGCAGCCATTCGCACCTCTTGGAATGGTGACACTCATCGCATGATGATGGAAAACTCAGACATCATCTTCATCTACCCAAGTGAAGGTCTTAACTTCTGGTCAGATCACATGGCTATTCCAGTTGGCGCGCCTAACTTTGATAACGCCAAGATCTTCATGAATTGGATGATGGACCCAGTTAACATGGCAGCTGCTAGTAACTTCTCGGGTTACAACAACGCCATCACTGGAACATCTGACCTAATGGATGACGAACTCAAGAATGATCCAGCAGTTATTGTGCCAGCTGAGTTCAAATCACTTCTTAGCGCAGTTCCTAATTGTGGCGAAGACGCACGCGCGCTATACACCCAGGTATTTACAACTTGGTTGAATAGCCAGTGATAATTACCCTTTAATAAATAAAGCAGCCCCACCGATCGGTGGGGCTGCTTTATTTTGCGGAGCCAACCACTTGAATTTGTTTTGATGTTTCGAGCACCACCTCGGCACGTCTTGTCAGATTCAGTGGATCATTAATCAAGGCAACTAATCGAGCCGGCGGGATTGACTCACTTATTTCCAATATCGAAAACTTTTTACCTTCTAGAGATTGATGATGGGATGGTCGCAAATTCAACAGTGCTACACCCATGTCCCGAGCAACCATTGCTCTAACAAGTTCAGCGCTGGTAGAGCGATAGGCAATTTCAAGTTTTAGACCGGCATTTGCTAGCGCCTGTGAAAAGTAATCTCTACTGTGCGGCAAATCAAGTAGTACCAACTTTTCACCGTTTAACTGCTTTAGGGAAATTCTTTCCAGTTTTGCAAGACGGTGATTGGCTGACACTACTACGTGAGCTGGGACATCTATTAAGTGCTCAAGTGAAACTTGCGAGGAATGGCCAAAGTCATATCCGAACCCAATCTCAAACCTTCCACTCAAGACACCTTCATTTAAATCACTTAAGTCAACTTCTGATATTCGAGCGTCTATCTCAGGATGCTCATTCGCTAATCGTGAAATTAATTCAGGTACAAAATATGGAGCAATTACCGAAAAGATTCCGATAGATATGGGGCCAATCGGCGCTGAACCCAAATCATGGGCAACTTGCTCTAGGGTCTGGGCATCCTCGACTAAATTTCTAGCCTGAATCAGCAACCGCTCACCTGCATCGGTTAGCGAAACTCCTTTGGCATGGTGGCGTACCAGGAGTTTGAGATTTATCGCGCGTTCAAGTTCGCTGATCCCACTAGAAAGTGAAGATTGCGAAACATGTAACGAATTTGCCGCACCCGTTACTGAGCCATGTTCAGCCACGGCTAGCAGATACTCCAGCTGACGCAGCGTATACGTGGGCATAGCATTCCTTGTCACTAATTAGTTCAATACCTTCATTGTATCGTTAAAAACGAACTAATAAATGAAGTAGTTCGACTTGACCGAATCTAGTTTTGCCAGCAGGGTTAAAGAATCTGCAGTCATAGGAGAGATGCATGACATCTGAGGAATTTGAAGTAGTCGTAGTGGGAGCCGGTCAAGCAGGTGTTGCAATGAGCGAACACTTAACTAAAACCGGAATACCCCATGTGGTTTTGGAGCGCGATCGAATCGCGGAGCGCTGGCGCACTGAGCGCTGGGATTCACTCGTTGCGAATGGCCCAGCTTGGCATGACCGCTTCCCTAACATGGAATTTGCTGGCTACGATCCTGACGCTTTTGTTGGAAAAGATGATGTGGCAAATTACTTTGTCGCATACGCTGAAAAATTTAACTCTCCAATTAGAACTGGAGTAGACGTAAAGTCTGTTACTAAAAATGTTTCAGAACCCGGCTTTCGTGTTGAAACAACAACCGGCACAATAGCCGCAAAATATGTTGTTGCAGCAACAGGTCCATTCCAAAAACCAGCTATTCCACCGGTGATTCCGAGTGGAACAAATATTCATCAACTTCACTCAAGTGATTACCACAATCCGGAACAACTGCCGGCTGGAAACGTTTTAGTTGTTGGCGCTGGATCTTCTGGCGTACAGATCGCTGACGACATTCAAAGTTCAGGTCGTCAGGTTTACTTATCGGTTGGGGAGCATGATCGACCACCGCGCCGCTATCGCGGGCGTGACAACGTTTGGTGGCTTGGAGTTCTAGGAAAGTGGGATGCCACAACCCCGCCCGCCGGTGCGGAACATGTCACAATTGCCGTCAGTGGCAAAGATGGTGGCAAGACAGTTGATTTTCGAAACTTAGCTGCAAATGGAATCAAGCTTCTTGGCTTAACGCAATCATTTAACAATGGCGTCATGGGCTTTGCGCCAGATCTTGAAAAAAACATTACGCGAGGCGACACAAATTACCTTTCGGTTTTACAGGAAGCTGACGCGTTCATCGCTAGAAATGGCCTTGACTTACCCGAGGAACCACAGGCCCATGTTCTTGGTCCAATGCCAGAATTAGTAAGCAATCCAATTTTGGAACTTGATCTAGCTGCTAACGGAATCACTACAATTCTTTGGGCCACTGGGTACGCAGTTGATTACAGCTGGCTTCAAGTTGCTGCCTCCCTGAACGAAGCTGGAAAACCACAACACCAGCGCGGAGTTTCCAGCGAACCTGGAATCTACTTCCTCGGCCAACCTTGGTTATCTCGCCGCGGATCTGCATTTATATGGGGCGTATGGCATGACGCTAAATATATTGCCGAGCAGATTCAAATTCAACGTAGTTACCTTACTTATCAAGGCACTGCCAGAGTAGTTAATTAACCGCTAACGTTTATGCAAGGGCAAAGGATGTAGATGACACACAAACGAATTAGGCCGTTTAACACTAAGGAAACTTACCCAGAGCAGAATCTGGACAATGACTTAGCGCAAGCAGTAGTTGCAGGGAACACGGTTTATCTACGTGGGCAAATTGGTCAAAATCTGGATACTCGTGAGTCTGTGGGAGTCGGTGACGTTGCTGCCCAAGCTGAGCAAGCAATGGCAAACATCAAAATGTTGTTGGAGGAATCCGGTTCCGAACTTGGCGACATTGCAAAGATAACCATTTACCTTGTTGACATTCGTTATCGCGAGCCGGTTTATCTTGTAATGGGTAAGTGGCTAAAGGGTGTGCACTATGTCTCAACTGGCATCGTAGTTACCGCACTTGCCCGTCCGGAGTGGTTAGTTGAAATTGATGTTACTGCCGTTATTCCAGACTCTCGAGATTGATCACAACCGATGACTATTAGCATTGCAGCCCGCTGCGAACGCACCGGCGCATTCGGCGTTGCGATTAGCAGTTCTAGCCCCGCAGTTGGCTCACGTTGTCCAAACGTACGGGCAGGTGTTGGCGCAGTTTCGAGTCAAAATATAACTGATCCTCGACTTGGTCCAGCTTT
>JASJMK010000070.1:0-9026 GCA_037619625.1 Actinomycetes bacterium | reverse complement strand
AACTTGCGCAGCTGAAACTGGATTACAAGCAAATACTTGGCCACGCGATTCCACATTCGGACAAGATATGTTTACTTCTAAGCCAGCAATTCCTGGAACTTTTGCCAAGATTCGGGCAAGTTCGCCAAATTCGTCAACGTTATTGCCAGCAATCGAAACTATGGTGGTGACATTGTTTTCGGTGAGCCAGGATAAATCTTTTTCTAGAAATGCTTCGATACCAGGACCTTGCAGGCCTATTGAGTTGAGCATGCCACTTGGAGTTTCTGCCATGCGAGGTGTGGCGCGACCCGCACGCGGCTCCATCATGATGGATTTTGTTACGACTGCGCCCAAACTTGAAACGTCGCCAAACTGCGCAAGTTCGCGCCCAGCTGCTGCGCACCCAGCAGCAGTTAATGTCGGGGAAGCTAGCTCGAGGGAACCAAGGCTGGTAGTTAAATCAGTGCTCATTAGTTACCGCCTTTGGCAGGTAAATACCCATTAGTGACCACCTGGCTGCGGCGCACCGAAAGCATCACCTGGAATGGTGTCCACATCGTCCCAGCGCACCCGATCACCGCGAAATACTGGGCCATCAACACAAGAGCGAGCCATACGAGTTACGCCGTCATCACCGATGATTGGCAGCACACAAGTCATGCAAACACCAATGCCACAAGCCATTGATTCTTCAACTGCGCACTGACTAAATGCCCCGTTTGCTTGGGACACTTGCGCCACTGCTTGGAGCATGGGCATTGGACCACAGGCATAAACCGCTTGCGAATTATTTTTTGTAATTACGTCAGCAAGTACATCTGTTACGCGTCCGCGCACGCCCGAAGTACCATCATCGGTTGTCACAATGAGTGAATCGGAGACGCCCTTTAAATCCAATACGCCGAAGAGCTTCTCTTGAGTTGCCGCGCCAAGCACTACATCAACCCGGCAGTTACGAGCTCGAAGTTCGCGTGCCAAAAGTTCCATTGGAGCTGCACCATACCCACCAGCAACAAGCACACAGGAAATTGGTTGCTTAGGCAAAATAAATGGTTTTCCAAGTGGCGCAATAATGTCGATTACATCGCCAGCGCGCTGTGTTGCCAGCCATTGCGTGCCAGGACCATGCGGGGCAAAAATAAATTCTAGAGATTCACCCGGTGTTGATTTGTGAATTGAAAATGCCCGGCGCAGCAGCGTTGCGCCATTTGGGCCACCAACTGCAAGGGCAGCAAAGTGACCAGGCGCAACTTCGGCGACCCCAGGTGCGTCCACAATCATGTGTAAATATCCACCAACGGGCGTCATGGACCTGATGGTGGTGTTAATTTGCTTTGCGCTCATACTTTGTTGACCTTTGGTGGTTCGCCTGCCAATAAATTATTCAAGTCTGCAACGTGCTCTTGAATTGATTTAACTTTCATGGGTCCTGCTTGTAGCGATGCGATACCTTCAACGGCAGCTGCCAGGCCTTGCACTGTGGTGATAGCCGGAATGTTAGCCAGAACTGCAGCAACGCGAATTTCATAGCCATCACGTCGAGCGCCGGTTCCGTAGGGCGTATTGACGACAAGGGCGAGGTCGCCATCCATAATCGCTTGCACTGTAGTTTTACGACCATCCGTTGATCCAATGTGTTCTTTGGCAACTAGCGTGGAGGCGATGCCATGTTCAGCCAAGATCGCTGAAGTGCCATCTGTTGCCATCACTTGGAAACCCATTGCGACAAGCTTACGAACTGGTTCAATTACTTGCGCTTTATCCCGATCTGCAACTGAGACAAAGACGGAACCAGAAGTTGGTAGACCATTGCTATAAGCCGCCAGTTGAGATTTAGCAAAGGCAGTTCCAAAATCGATATCGATACCCATTACTTCGCCAGTTGATTTCATTTCTGGTCCAAGCACGATGTCCACTCCCAAGAAACGGCCAAAGGGTAGGACAGCCTCCTTGACGCTCACTGCGCTACCGGCTGGAGTATCCCCGCCATCTCCAACTGCGCGCAGGAATCCTTCCTTGCGCAAAGTAGCTATGGAGTCGCCAACTGCAATTCGAGCTGCTGCTTTCGCGAGCGAAATTCCGGTTGCTTTGGACACGAATGGCACAGTTCGTGAAGCGCGAGGATTTGCCTCTAGGACGTACAAAATTTCATCAGCAAGTGCGTACTGCACATTTAGTAAACCAAGTACGCCGACACCTTTTGCGATGGCAAGTGTGGATGCACGAATTCGTTCAATCTGGGCTGGCCCCAGCGTGTATGGCGGAAGTGAGCAAGCTGAGTCGCCAGAGTGGATACCCGCTTCTTCGATGTGCTCCATGACACCGCCAAGGTAAAGCTCGGTGCCGTCATAGAGCGCGTCAACATCAATTTCAATCGCATCATCAAGGAAGCGATCAACGAGCACAGGGTGCTCTGGATTTACTTGCGCAGCGCGCGTTAAGTAATCGCGCAACATCATTTCGTCGTACACAATTTCCATACCTCGCCCGCCAAGAACGAAGGATGGGCGAACTAAAACTGGGTAACCGATGCGATCGGCGATTTCGCGGGCATCTTCAAAGGATGTTGCCATCCCGTGTTCTGGCGACGGCAGGCCAGCGCGTTCCAGCACTTCACCAAACGCGCCACGCTCTTCCGCTAAGTGAATGGCCTCGGGCGCAGTGCCCAGCAGTGTGACGCCAGCATCCTTCAAACCCTGGGCTAACCCAAGTGGGGTTTGGCCACCAAGTTGAGTTATGACTCCGAATATTGGTCCCGCCATAGTTTCAGCGTGAATAACTTCTAGGACGTCCTCAAGAGTTAGCGGCTCGAAGTACAACCGACTGGAAGTGTCATAATCCGTGGAGACCGTTTCAGGATTGCAATTAATCATGATGGTGTCGAAACCTTTTTCGCGCAGAGTTAGCGAAGCATGAACACAGGAATAATCAAATTCAATACCTTGGCCAATTCGGTTTGGACCAGAGCCCAAAATTATGACCGCTGGATTTGCGCGTGGGGCAACTTCGGATTCTTGATCGTAAGTTGAGTAGTGATACGGGGTTAGGGCAGCAAACTCAGCAGCGCAAGTATCCACCGTTTTGTAAACCGGGCGAATGTCCAGGGTGTGGCGAATTCCGCGAACTTCTGCTTCAGATATTCCGCGGATCAAACCAATTTGCGCATCAGAGAAACCGTGGCGTTTAGCTGCTGTTATGGAATGACGGTCTAAAGCACTTGCCGATTTCAATTCCCGTGCAATTTCGCAAAGTAAAACTATTTGATCCAAGAACCACAGATCAATCTTGGTGGCTTCAAATACTTGCTCGACGCTAACTCCAGCCCAGAGCGCGAGTTGAACTTGGTTTAGTCGACCATCAGTTGGGATTTTCATCTTGGTTAGTAGATCCGCAGTGTCTATTGATTTAGGATCCAGCGACCATTCGAAAAGACTTTCTTTACGTTCAATGGATCGCAGTGCTTTATGAAGTGATTCCGTGAAGTTGCGCCCAATTGCCATAGCCTCACCCACCGATTTCATGGTGGTGGTCAAAGTTTTGTCGGCATTCGGAAATTTTTCAAAAGCAAAGCGTGGAATTTTTACTACAACATAATCCAGCGTTGGCTCAAAGGACGCTGGGGTTTCTTTAGTTATGTCATTGGGAATTTCATCTAAGGTGTAGCCAATTGCTAGTCGGGCGGCAATTTTAGCAATGGGAAAACCAGTAGCTTTACTGGCCAGAGCAGAGGAGCGGGAAACTCGCGGATTCATTTCAATTACGATGATCCGTCCATCTTCAGGGTTCACTGCGAATTGAATGTTGCAACCGCCAGTGTCAACGCCAACTGCTCGGATAATTGCTATTCCCAAGTCCCGAAGTTTTTGAAATTCCCGATCCGTCAATGTCATTGATGGCGCAACTGTTATCGAATCTCCAGTATGAACACCCATTGGATCTACGTTTTCGATAGTACAAACAACGACGACGTTGTCCTTGTTATCTCGCATGAGTTCAAGTTCAAATTCTTTCCAACCAATTATGGATTCCTCTAAAAGAACTTCCGTTGTTGGACTAGCTTGCAAACCAAGACCTGCAATGCGATGTAAGCCAGCTTCGTCATAAGCAATTCCTGACCCAGCCCCGCCCATTGTGAATGATGGACGTACTACAACTGGGTAACCAAGTTCCTTAACGCCAGCCAGGCAATCTTCCATGGTGTGACAGACAAAAGACTTCGCACTCTCTCCCCCGACATCAGCAACAATTTGGCGGAATAACTCGCGGTTTTCCCCACGCTCAATGGCATCGACATCAGCGCCAATCAATTCCACATTGTATTTTTCTAGAACGCCATTTTTGAAAAGTGCGATGGCGGTATTTAGCGCAGTTTGGCCACCTAAAGTTGGCAATAACGCATCAGGTCGTTCCCGTTCAATAATGGTTGCGACAACTTCGGGAGTGATCGGCTCAATGTAAGTTGCATCAGCAAATTCGGGATCAGTCATGATTGTGGCTGGATTGCTATTAACTAAGATCACGCGCAGTCCCTCGGCCTTTAGCACTCGGCACGCTTGGGTACCGGAATAATCAAATTCGCAGGCTTGGCCAATCACAATTGGTCCAGAGCCAATGACCATGACCGATTTAATGTCGCTACGACGTGGCATTAGCGCTTACCTGCCATCAGATCAACAAACCGATCAAACAGATAAGCCGAGTCATGTGGCCCAGCTGCAGCTTCCGGGTGGTACTGCACGCTAAATGCTGGAACATCTAAACATTCCAGACCTTCAACGACATTGTCATTCAAGCAAACGTGGCTAACTCGAACGAGACCATACGGTGTTTGGGAATCGCGATCAATCGGTGCATCAACTGCAAAGCCGTGGTTGTGCGCAGTAACTTCAACTTTGTTAGTTGTGCGATCCATAACTGGTTGATTTATGCCACGGTGGCCGTAACGAAGTTTGTAAGTTCCAAACCCAAGGGCTTTACCTAAAATTTGATTTCCAAAACAAATTCCAAAAAATGGTCGCTTAGCATCTAGGCAGGCCTGCACTAGCGAGATGGCATGAAGCGCTGTTGCTGGATCGCCAGGTCCATTTGAAACGAATATTCCATCAGGACCAGCCGCTAATAAATCTGTTGCCGAAATATTTGCCGGCACAACATGTACTTCAATCCCCCGCTGGGCCATTAAGTGTGGCGTCATGGATTTGATACCTAAATCAAGTGCGGCAACTTGGAACTTCTTAGTTCCGATGGCCGGGACAACATAAGTTTTCTTGGTGGAAACTGTTTCCGAAAAACTTGCTCCAGCCATTTCTGGCACTTCGCGAACTTTGTTTAACAAAGTTTCAATGTCGTTATCCGCAGCATCGCCGGAGAAAATTCCTACGCGCATCGCGCCGTGATCACGCAGATGCCTGGTTAAAGCGCGAGTATCAATGTCGCTGATGCCCACAATGTTCTGAGCGCTTAGCGCTTGCGCAAGATCGGTTGTCGCACGCCAATTCGAAGTGCGGCGGGCGGGATCGCGGACTACATATCCAGAAACCCAAATTTGTTGCGATTCATTATCTTCTTCATTCCAACCGGTGTTTCCAATGTGTGGCGCAGTTTGAATTACCACTTGACCGCAATAGGACGGATCGGTGATTGTCTCTTGATAACCCGTCATTCCAGTGGAAAAAACTGCTTCTCCAAAAGCTGTGCCAGCGGCGCCATATGAACGACCTGTAAATACTTGACCATCTTCAAGTACAAGAACGGCGTGGGTCATGCGTTCAGTTCTCCGTTTCGCACAGTTGGGGTACCACGATAGAACGTTGCAACAACTTTGCCGGGAAGGGTGCGTCCTGCGTACGGGGTATTTCGGCTTGCACTTACAGTCTTTCGTGCCTCAACAAGTTCACTTGCACGGGGATCAAAAATTACTAAGTTAGCTGGCGAACCCGCCGCGATTGGCTGTCCTTGATCACTAACTCGCCCAATTTGTGCAGGCTGAACTGACATGCGATCGGCAACGCCCGCCCAATTTAGCAAGCCAGTGACGACCATGGTTTCGTAAACTACGCTAAGTGCGCTTTCTAGTCCCGTCATACCAAAGGCAGCGGCCGTCCATTCGCAATCTTTATCTTCAGAAGGATGCGGCGCGTGATCAGTTGCCACGATGTTAATCGTGCCATCAGCTAGACCTGCACGAACTGCGGCAACATCGGCGGCAGTTCGTAGTGGTGGGTTTACTTTGTAAATCGGATCATAAGATTCGACGACATCATCAGTGAAGTACAAGTGGTGTGGAGTTACTTCCGCAGTCACGTTTATCCCACGCGACTTAGCCCAACGAATAATTTCCACACTGCCAGCCGTTGAAAGGTGGCAGATGTGCAAGCGAGAGCCAACATGATGGGCAAGTAAAACATCGCGCGCGATGATGGCTTCTTCCGCAACTGCTGGCCAGCCAGCAAGTCCAAGTTTGCCCGAGAGCACGCCTTCGTTCATTTGTGCGCCTTGCGTTAAGCGTGGTTCCTGCGCGTGCTGGGCAACCACACCATCAAAGGCCTTTACGTATTCAAGAGCCCGGCGCATAAGCAATGCATCGTGTACACATTTGCCATCATCGCTAAATACTCGAACCATGGCTGCGCTATCGGCCATCGCGCCAAGTTCGGCAAGCGCAGTACCTTCAAGTCCCATGGTGACTGCGCCAACTGGCCGCACATCAACTAGTCCAGCTTCTTTTCCAAGGCGCCAAACTTGCTCAACTACCCCTGCGGTGTCAGCAACTGGGTCAGTATTGGCCATTGCGTGAACGGCCGTGAAGCCACCTTTTGCAGCAGCGCGGCTACCAGACAAAATTGTTTCGGAATCTTCGCGCCCTGGTTCGCGTAAATGTGTGTGCAGATCAACTAATCCAGGAAGCGCGATGCACCCAGTTCCGTCGATGACTTCGTCGCCTTTTAGTCCAGATCCCACTTCGGCAATTACGCCATCGCGAATCAAGATGTCAGTTGGCTTACCATCCAAGATTGAAACGTCTTTGATTACATAACTAGTCACTTTAAGGACTCCGATCCACCGAGCATTAAGTACAAAACAGCCATCCGCACACTCACACCATTGGCAACTTGCTCCACGATCACTGAGCGGTTGGAGTCTGCGACATCAGCCGAAATTTCCATTCCACGATTCATTGGCCCCGGGTGCATGATCACTGCATTTTGGGAAAGGCGATTCATGCGAGTCACGTTTAAGCCATAGCGATTGCTGTATTCGTGTGAAGTTGGAAAGTAAGCCGCATTCATGCGTTCGCGTTGCACTCGAAGCATCATTACCGCGTCCGAGCCATCTAGGGCGGAATCTAAATCGTAGGAAACTTCACAGTCCCAGTCCTCGACTCCGAAAGGTAGCAAAGTTGGTGGAGCAACAAGGCGAACTTTTGCGCCAAGGGTATTGAGTAGCAAAATGTTTGAGCGGGCTACTCGGCTATGTAAGACATCGCCCACAATGGTCACGTTTAATCCAGTTAAATCACCTTCACCACCTCGCAAGTGATCGCGCAAGGTGTAAGCATCGAGAAGTGCTTGAGTCGGATGTTCGTGCGTGCCGTCACCAGCGTTAACTACCCCACCGGAAATCCAACCAGCATTTGCAAGTCGATGTGGGGCGCCGCTGCTGTTGTGGCGAATAACTACGGCATCTGCGCCCATGGCTTCAAGGGTGAGCGCAGTATCTTTTAAGCTTTCACCTTTTGAAACACTCGAGCCAACTGCTGAGAAATTGATGACATCGGCGCTCAATCGCTTTGCTGCTGCTTCAAAAGAAATTCGAGTTCGGGTCGAATCTTCATAGAACAAGTTCACTACTGTGCGGCCGCGTAGTGGCGGAAGTTTGCCGACACCCTGCTCGGTAGCAACACTGAGTTGCTTTGCCGTATCAAGTATTTGCAATGCTTCATCGCGATCTAAATCAGCAGCACTTAATAGATGCTTCATGCTTCACTCTCGATTCGCACTTCGTCACTACCGTCATGCTCAACTAAATTGACCTGAATTTTTTCCGTGCGCGAGGTTGGCAAGTTCTTGCCGACGTAGTCAGCGCGGATTGGCAGTTCTCGGTGTCCGCGATCTACCAGCACTGCAAGCTGGACTAACTCGGGGCGACCGTGTTCGGAAAGCGCATCAAGGGCCGCGCGAATTGTGCGACCAGAGAAAAGTACGTCATCAACCAAAATGACTAAGCGGCCTTCGATACCTTCGGGTGGAATGGTGGTTGGCTGCAGCGCGCGCGCAGGTCGCAGGCGCAAGTCATCGCGGTACATAGTGATGTCGATTGCGCCAACCGGAACTGGTGAACCTTGGATTTCGGAGATCCGCTCTCCTAGGCGAGTCGCCAGCATCGCACCGCGAGTGGGAATCCCCATCAAAGTTAGGTTTGTGGCGCCATGAGTTCGCTCCACGATTTCGTGGGCTAATCGGGTTAAAGCGCGAGAAATATCGCTAGCATCAAGGACTACTCGTCCACTTGGCAGAAAGTCGTTCGTCATCTTCTTACCTCCTTTCCTGCCTCACTGGACAGGTGTTAAAGGATGGCGTGCTTTCAAGCTTCGCCTACTGTATCAGGGTCACTGGGAATTTCGCACATTGGCTAGTTTTGTGGGGTTTCGATTGGCTGCAAATAACGCTCACGAACTATCGAGCAGTATTTACTGGGAGCCAAATAACTAACCGTTATTTGCTCAAGGCTTACTAGGAGCAAATAACTAACCGTTATTTGCTCCGTGACCCAATTGATGCACGCGCATGCCATTTGTCGACCCCGGGATACCCGGTGGCACACCCGCAATGACGACAATCGGATCATGCAATTTGAAAATTCCTAAGTCCAATAAAACCTTGTCGAGCTGGGCCACCATTTCATCGGTGTGGGAAACCCCAGGAGCTACGAATGTTTGCGTACCCCAAACTAACGAAAGTTGATTCCGGACATTTTCATTTGGTGTAAACGCCAGCAAATTTGTGGGGCTGCGATGGCGCGCAACTAACCGCGCCGAACTTCCA
>JASJMK010000069.1:0-3002 GCA_037619625.1 Actinomycetes bacterium | reverse complement strand
CAACCCGCAGTTCGGCGCGCTGTTAGCGCTACAAGAAGTGGGCGAGTGGGTGTGATTGGAACAGCCGCGACAGTTGCCAGCGGCGCCTACTCTGATGCATTTGCCGCGGCCGCCCACATAAAAGTTGAAAGTCATGCATGTCCAAGGTTTGTTGAATTCGTAGAAGCTGGAATCACAAACGGCGATGAGTTAACAGCAGTTGCGCAAGAATATTTAGCGCCAATTTTAAGTGCTGATGTGGATACTTTAGTTTTGGGTTGCACCCACTACCCGCTACTCACTGGCGTAATTTCAATGATTGTTGGCGATAATGTAACTCTGGTATCGAGCGCGGAAGAAACCGCAAAGGATGTTTACCGCACTTTGGTAGAAAAGAATTTATTGCGTGATTCAACTTTGCCAGCGCCAAAGCATGAGTTTTTAGCAACTGGTGTGCCATTTACTCAGCTAGCGCGGAGATTCTTGGGCCCAGAAGTAATTGAAGTTATCTCGCTGTAGCAGTGCAATAGCATTACATACGTGAACAATCGCTCAGATGGCCGGTCGGCCGATCAACTCCGAAACGTCGTATTCAATCGCAACTGGCTAGACCATGCAGAAGGCAGCGTCCTGGTGGAATTTGGCGCAACAAAAGTGCTGTGCGCGATCTCGTTTAGCGAAGGTGTCCCACGCTGGAAAAAGGGTTCCGGTGAAGGCTGGTTAACTGCGGAATATTCCATGTTGCCAAGAGCCACGCACACTAGAAATGATCGCGAAAGCGTTAAAGGCAAATTAGGCGGACGAACTCATGAAATTTCACGCTTGATTGGTCGAAGTTTGCGCTCGGTTTTGGACATGTCATCACTTGGCGAAAATACGATCATGATTGATTGCGATGTTTTGCAAGCTGATGGTGGCACGAGAACAGCCGCAATCACGGGTGCGTATGTTGCGGTAGTTGACGCTATTGAGTGGGCGCGCAGCACCGGACTTATTGCAAAAGATGCAGTCGTACTTCGCGATTCAGTTGCCGCAGTCTCTGTTGGAATTGTGGATGGCAAGCCTTGCTTAGATTTGCATTATGACGATGATGTTCGCGCTGACACCGACATGAATGTTGTAATGACTGGTTCTGGCACATTTATCGAAATTCAAGGAACTGCAGAGCGTGAGCCATTTGATCGCAATTTGTTGAATGAACTTTTGGACCTGGCAACAATTGGCTGCGTTGATCTAACCCAAAAACAAAAGCAAGCACTTGCAACACCACTTCTTCCAAGGAAGTAAGTATGCAATTTGTCCTAGCAACTCGAAATGCTAAAAAGGCAGAAGAACTCCAACGCATTTTGGCAGAACTATCCCTGGATATTCAGATTGTCACTATTGATCAATTTCCAGGCGCGCCAGAAGTTGAAGAAACTGAAACGACTTTTGTTGGCAATGCCTTGCTTAAAGCAAGAGCGTTATGTGAGTTCACTGGGCTACCGGCTATTGCTGATGATTCCGGACTTTGCGTAACTGCGTTACATGGAGATCCAGGAGTACTGTCTGCGCGTTGGGCAGGAGCGAGCGAAAACGTTGACCAAGCTAATTTGGAATTAGTGCTAAAGCAAGTTGCAGATGCAACAACTGCAAACCGGGAGGCAAACTTCACCTGCGCTGCAGTAGCAGTTTTTCCGGATGGTACTGAACTCGTAGCACTTGGAATAATGACTGGAACTCTGCTGGATAAACCAGCGGGTGAAAATGGTTTTGGTTATGATCCGATTTTTGTTCCTACTGGCTTCACAAAATCAACAGCGCAACTTTTGCCAGCAGAAAAAGATGGAATAAGTCATAGAGGTAAAGCGCTAATTGATTTAGCTAAGCAGATTGCTAACTACATTTCTAAGACTTGATAATGGTGCGGGAGGGGGGACTTGAACCCCCACACCCGAAGGCGCCAGATCCTAAATCTGGTGCGTCTGCCAATTCCGCCACTCCCGCACGTGGGCTCTATTCTGTCAGGAATTGACCTCAAGTTCATAATCGGGATTTAGTAATTATTTCCTCGGCTCAAAACCAAATGGCAATTCCAGTCGATTTTCTGCCATCAGCGCCGCATTGCAAAGTATGTCAAAGGTATTTCCATCCGCCACGATTGTTCCTTGAGACAGGATCACCGAGCGTGGGCAAAGTTCCAGTGCGTAAGGCAAGTCATGTGTGACCATCAAAAGCGTCACGTCCAAGTTGCGCAAAATGTCTGCTAGTTCCCGGCGGCTTGCTGGATCAAGATTTGAACTTGGCTCATCCAGTACCAAAATCTCGGGTTTCATAGCGAGCACGGTGGCAACCGCAACACGACGACGCTGACCAAATGACAAGTGGTGCGGTGGACGGTCAGCGTAGTCCGCCATACCAACCAGGACTAGCGCTTCCATAACACGATCTTCTAAATCTGAACCAGTGATTCCCATGTTGATAGGTCCAAATGCAATGTCCTCGCGCACAGTTGGCATAAAGAGTTGATCATCTGGATCTTGAAAAACGATTCCGACTCGTTGTCGAATTTCCTGGAGGGTTTCTTTACTTTCGGTATCAACTTCAAGGCCGCCAACTGCAACTGAGCCAAGTCCTGCCTTGAGGATTCCGTTCAAGTGCATAACTAAAGTAGTTTTGCCAGCGCCGTTTGGTCCGAGTAAGGCAACGCGCTCACCACGCTCGATGTTCAGGTTTACACCAAATAATGCTTGATTACCATCTGGGTAGGCATAAGCCAATCCTTTAACTTCTAAGCTGGAATTTGAAGTCATAACCTAACCCACGCAATCGTCATTATTGTTATCGCAAGCACAGGCAAGATCAGCGCAATAAGCCAATCTCGCCGCACAACTGTTGGTTTATAAAGATCAATAATAGTTCCGCTATAACCTCGAGCTAGCATCGCCAAGTGCACTCGTTCGCCACGCTCATAGGATCGAATGAATAGCGCTCCCGCTGAGTGCGCTAATACTTTCCAATGCTTTATGCCAGTAGCCGAAAAT
>JASJMK010000068.1:0-10398 GCA_037619625.1 Actinomycetes bacterium | reverse complement strand
AAATCAAAGCCCTCAACTACTGCCTGACTCAACTCGAGAATAGTTCGAGATTTTGCATTACTTAATCCAACTTCGCGCTGTTGCAAGTGACCGTGTTTAAGAAGTTTTGCTGGCTTTACTGGTGAACCACTTTTAGCAATTAACCGATGGGTTATGGTGTCCGCTGCTTTTCCAGAAACTTGTTGGCCAATAACTGCAAAAATTATCGTCTCAAAGTGAGAGTTGTGTGCTGGTTCTTTTGAAACTGGATAAAGCGGAGCGTTCTCCAAGAATCGTCCTAGTCGCTTGTCTTGCGTTGCGAGATAAGCCTGAATGGATTTTATGGCTTTCAATTTTGGTGGAGATTTAGGTTTCTCTGGCATTAAGGCCTGCGCGGTGAAGGTGTGAACTTTATTGGCAGTTCAATCGGACCAGTGTTGCCGCTATCTGGAAGATAAGAGGCGCCCGAGCCAATTTCAAAGTCTGGGATGCGTTCGGCAAGTGCTTTATAAGCTTGCGCCATATCAAGGCGAGCCACATAGTGCCCTAAGCAGTGATGCATTCCGCCACCAAACCCAAAGTGAGGTGGTCTCTGGGCAGTGATGTCGAATTCTACTTTTTCAAAACGGCGCGGATCGCTGCCAGAAGGAATTGTTAGCAAGTGAATGGTTTTGCCTTGCGGTATTAACAGGTCTTTGTATTCAACATCAACGCAGGCCTCTCGACTAACCCAAGTAATTGTTGGGTTAACGCGCATGACTTCTTCAACTGCGCTGCGAGCCAAGTCTGGATTCTGACCCAAAATTTTCCACTGATCCATGTGGTTAGCAAAAGTTTGCAAACCGAGTCCGATTTGATTTCGAGTTGTATCGAAGCCAGCAAAAATAATGAAGCTAACTAACATCAATAACTCATGATCAGTTATTTTCTGGCCATCTGAATTTGCCCTGATTAGCGCCCCGACAAAATCCTCGCCCTCAGTGCCTTGCCGGCTTTCTATTAGTTGTTTAGAGATTTCTAACAGTCCAGATAAGCCATGCTCGATAACGTCTAAGTCATCTTTGATCGTGACGCTAAATACATAGCCAAGTTCGGTTGCAAGATCTGCAACGTCTCGCCACCTGGATTTATCAATACCGAGAAGGCCAGTGATTACTCGTGCTGAATATGCTTCGGCAAACTCGCTCATAAACTCTGCATGACCACGCTCACAAAATCCATCTATCAATTCATGAGCAAGTTCTGAAAAAGTTGGGATCAGTGGTTCAAGAACTTTTGGTGAAAATGCTGGTCCAGAAAGTTTACGAAGCCTAAGGTGATCTTCGCCTTCGATGCTAAGCATGATGTCGGGCCACCACTTGGCAAGTAAGCCGTCTTTGATACCAAAGTGTGAGGGCCACCTGCGAGTTCCTTGATAAAGCCGTTTGTCCTTTAGTAATGCGTTGGAATCTTCGTATCGCAAAATTGCAATTCCAAAATTCGTGGTTGCATACCAGTGCTGCTCACGAGCCTGGATAACTTGATCAGAACGAATGGAAAATCCGGTCTCCGAAAAATCTAGGTGGGCAACATTTGGGGTTTCTTGCATGTTCAGAATTAATCTTTTCCAATACGCGGCCAAGTATCGCTAACAATGTAACCAAGCGGATATGGATCTGTTGGATCAAGCATGTGCTGATGAGTACCAGTTAGCCAAGCTTGGCCAGCAATCGACGGGATGATTCCCGGCTTATCTCCAATCATTACTTCCTGTTCAATGCGTCCTTCGAAGTGAGAGCCAATTATGGAACGGCCCCGCAATCTATCGCCAAGTTTCATTACACCTCGGGCGTGCAAAACTGCCATCCGCGCAGAAACCCCAGTTCCAGTCGGTGAGCGATCGATCTTGCCCGGTTGCACTGCAACGGCGTTATGACTGATGAGCATGCCATCTTCTTCAAAAACTGGCATAGCAAGTTGGCAAAATGAAAAGTGGGACCAGCCATCGATTATTGGGTGCGTAAAAGTCAGCTGTTCGTTTGCTGCTTTAGTAATTCCAATACCCATGACAGCAAGGTCGCGAGCTTCACTGGGATCTAAACTAAATCCCAGTTCCTTTGCGTTCACAATTACAAAAGAATCTCCGCCCCATGCGGTGTCCACAGTTAAAGTTCCTAAGCCCGCAACTTCTAGTTTGGTATTTAGGGTGGCCGCAAATGATGGGACATTGTGAACTTTAATTTGGAGAGCTTTGCCGTCTTTACAAGTTGCAAAGACTTCAACTAAGCCCGCAGGTGCTTCCATAAAGAAATGAGTTTCTGGTTCGACCATTGGAACAATGCCTGTCTCCAAAACAACAGTTGCGACACACATTGAGTTTGAACCCGACATCAAGGGGGTGTCTTCTGGTTCCATAATTATGAATCCAACCGCAGCTCTTGGATCTTTAGGTGGAACCAACATATTCACATGCCGAAACACGCCACCCCGAGGTTCGTTTAAAACGAACTGTCTAAGTTCATTATCAGAGGCAATAAATCTGGATTGCTCATAAAGCGTTTCCCCTGGCGGTGGATTTACCCCACCTACGATTACATCGCCGACTTCACCTTCGGCATGACAGCTCACGACATGGATAGTTTTTACAGAACGCATGTCTCTGAGTTTAGAGCGTGGGGCTTACCCAAAAGTAATGAACCTTGGATTTAGTGCGTGTGAAAATCAAAAGCTTGAGCCATGGCTGCATCAATTGCATCAAGCGCAATTGCCACTCTTGTTTCAACACTTCCATCGAGCGCCATCCAGGAGCGACCAGTACTGATCAAATCATCTTCAAATTCCCGCGTCATTGTCTCTCTAAGACCTTCCGAATTTCGAATCTTGTCCTGAACGAAAGGCACACCATCAGGTTGCGTTACAAAATAGATTCGATTCTGCGAATCTGCCGGCATTGGAAGTGAAGCTTTTCCGCCGAGATAACGTCGTTCCCAAATGATGGTTGCAAACACATCAGTGTCGCAACAAACTACTGGTCCACCCGTGCGAGCTGCTACATCCTCAAGTTGCTGCTGCACAATGGCAATTTCCACGAAGTCATTTGTTGTCCAAGGGACTTCATATTCTGGTAGTCCCATAGCCTCGGCTTGCTCGGCTTTTCGCATAGTCAAGTCGCGACCATACTCTCGAATCCAATTCGTGCTTGTGAAGTTTCCGCCGCGTTTTATTAACTCAGCCTGCACTGCCAACGTAGTAGTTGTCGTGCCAGTTGATTCTGCGCCAATAAATACCGCTCGTATAGAGAGCAGTTCGCGTGATCCCGGACCAAGTAGATGCCAGTTTTTCGCGAGACCGTCACGAATTTGGGTTGATGAAACTGGAACTTGGGTGCGCTCTGGATCAAAGCTAAAGCTGTGCAGTCCCAACAGTTGAGCGAATTGCTCACCGTTGATTTCTGAAGTTACCAGCAGATCAACGGGCGGGGTATGACGCAAATGTGCTTCGATGACTCGGGCATTTGACTTCGCAACATCAGGATTATCTGGCTTGTAAGGAGTGGATTCATAGCCATGAACTATTGTCATGGCAGATTCAACAACGCCTTCAGCCACACAGTCCTGCATCAGGGCTCGAGCTCTATCGTGCGCAGCCAACCGATCATGTGGTTGGGCAAGAACCACGATAACTACATGGTTGCGCTTTTCAATCGCTGCTTTAATGAGTTTTACGTGACCCATATGAGGCGGGTTGAAAGTTCCTGTGACTAATGCGGCTGGCATATCGCAAGCCTATCTTGAAATTTATGAGCGAAAAAAACCCAGAGGTCAACGTTCAAGTACTAGGGAACTAAAAGAAGTTTTCCAGTAGTTTTACGCGCAGCCAAGTCGCTGTGAGCCGAAGTTGCGTCCGCCAGGTCATACGTTTTTCCAATTGCGAAATCCAGTTTGCCCGCGGTATGAGTCGCGAATATTTCATCAGCGCGCCATTGCATTTCCCCTGGCGCGACAATGTAATCCGCCAAGGTTGGACGAGTTACAAATAGTGAACCCATTCGGCTTAGGGATTGCAGGTCAAAATCTGGCACCATTCCACTCGCGCCGCCAAAAAGCGCCATCATGCCGCGGCGCTTTAGTGAGGCAAGACTTGCTTCAAAAGTGGATTTACCCACGCCGTCATAAACCACATCAACACCAAGTCCACCAGTGAGTTGCTTAACTTCTGTGGCTACATCGTCTTTGTCATATCTAATAATGTGTTTTGCGCCTGCTTTAGTAGCGATGGCTGCCTTAGCATCTGTTGAAACTGTTGCGATCGCTGTTGCGCCGCGAGCCGAAATCATTTGGCAAAGTAGTTGCCCAACTCCACCGGCGCCGGCATGAACGAGGGCAAAATCACCCGGTTTGATTTCATAAAGCGAAGCAACTAAGTAATGGGCAGTCATGCCTTGTAACATTGCCGCGCAAGCAGCATCAAGTGCTACATCTTTTGGCACTTTAACGACAGCGCTGGCATTCACAGCATGTATTTCGGAGTAGCTACCAAGAACTGATGGCCAAGCAACTTGGTCCCCAACCAAGAATCCAGAAACTGCGCTACCAACTTCGGTGACAATTCCAGAGCCTTCAAGACCCGGTACATACGGACTTGGCATTGGATAAATGCCTTGCCGTTGATAAATGTCGATGAAGTTCACGCCACTAAAGGCAAGATCAACTAGCAGCTGGTCAGGGCCACAAACGGGAACAGGTAGCTCAACAACCGATAGGACTTCTGGTCCACCCGGGTTGGCTATCTGTATCGCACGCATTTTTATTAATTAACGTCCGGCTGTGCCTTCAACATAGTCACTGTCATCAGTCTTAACCCATGACATCAACTTGCGAAGGTCGCGACCAACAGCTTCAATCGGATGCACTTCAGCTTTTGCGCGAAGCGCCTTAAACTCTGGCGCACCAGCATCTTGGTCATCAATAAAGCGTTGCGCAAACTTGCCTTGCTGAATGTCAGTTAGGACATTCTTCATTTCTGCTTTCACGTTTGCATTAATGATCCGAGGACCCGATACGTAGTCACCATACTCAGCTGTGTCAGATACGCTCCAACGCTGCTTGGCAATGCCGCCTTCGTACATCAAGTCAACAATTAGTTTTAGTTCGTGCAAGCACTCAAAGTAAGCAACTTCTGGTTGGTAACCAGCTTCAACTAAAATTTCAAAGCCCGCTTGCACAAGTGCGGAAGCGCCACCACAGAGCACGGCTTGTTCGCCGAAAAGATCTGTTTCAGTTTCTTCGGTGAAGGTAGTTTTGATTCCACCTGCGCGAAGTGCGCCAATTCCAGCAGCGTAGGAAAGCGATAGTGCCCAGGCATTACCCGTGGCATCTGATTCAACTGCAACGATCGCTGGAACGCCGCGACCTGCAACATACTCACGTCGCACCAAGTGTCCAGGACCCTTTGGCGCAACCATGCAAACATCAACATTGGAAGGTGGGGCAATGTAACCAAAGCGAATATTGAAACCGTGCGCGAAGAACAACGCATCGCCGGCTTTTAGATTTGGTTCTACTGATTCCGCATACACTTTGCGAGCTACGTGATCAGGCACGAGCATCATGATGACGTCGGCTTCAGCAGCAGCGGTGGCAGGATCTACTACGCGAAGACCTTCAGATTCGGCTTTTGCTTTACTCTTTGAGCCAGCGGCTAAGCCAACTCGGACGTCAACGCCACTGTCGCGCAAGCTCAATGCATGCGCATGACCCTGGCTACCGTAACCAATAACGGCTACCTTGCGACCCTGAATAATTGATAAGTCTGCATCATCTTCGTAAAACAATTCGGCCACTGTGCTCTCCTATTTCGCTCGTTTGGTTAGTCTGTCAGATTCTTGACTTGGTGTGAATTTGGGTTAGGTACGGTCGGGATTCTTGCTGGTCCGATCAGCAATGGATCGGCCACCGCGTGCCAGTGCGACAACACCGGACTGCACGATTTCCTTTATTCCATGAGGCGCTAGGACATCAAGAAATGCCTCAAGCTTGTCGCGTGAACCAGTTGCCTCGATGGTGACAGCGTCGCCACTGACATCAACAACTTTGGCCCGAAATAGCTCAACGAATTCCAAAACCTTGCTCCGCGATGCATCGTCAGCTTTGACTTTGATCAACATCAATTCCCGAGAGATTGCAGTGGTGTCATCTAGCTCGACAATTTTTAGAACATTTATAAGTTTGTTAAGTTGCTTTGTGACCTGCTCCAAAGCATGGTCGTCCACATTTACCACCACAGTCATGCGTGATACACCTTCAGTTTCGGTTGTGCCTACCGCTAAAGATTCAATGTTGTAACCGCGACGTGAAAATAGTGCGGAGATTCGTGCCAAAACACCAGGTTGATCCTGAACCAAAATAGATAAAGTGTGACGGGCCATGACTAGTCATCTCCCCGTTCCCATGTTGGAGCTATGTCTCGGGCAAATTGAATTTCATCGTTTCCAGTACCAGCTGCGACCATTGGCCAAACCATGGCATCACGATGGACCTGGAAATCAATAACTACAGGAGCATCGTTTAACTCCATCGACTTTTCAATCGCTTTATCAACTTCCTCGGCTTTAGTAACCCGAATTCCATGGCAGCCATACGCATCCGCAAGTTTTACGAAGTCAGGAACTGAATGGGAATTCAAATCTGTATTGCTATAGCGCTCGTTGTAGAACAAGTTCTGCCACTGGCGCACCATGCCAAGAGATGCGTTATTGATAAGCGCAACTTTGATTTGAATGTCATTAATAGTGCAGGTTGCAAGTTCCTGATTTGTCATCTGGAAACAGCCATCACCATCGATTGCCCAAACAGTTTTATCCGGACATCCAACTTTGGCGCCCATGGCTGCTGGAATGGAATAACCCATAGTTCCTAAGCCACCGCTGTTAAGCCAAGTGTTTGGGTATTCGTAGCCGATAAATTGCGCAGCCCACATTTGATGCTGTCCAACTCCGGCAGTGTAAATAGTTTCTGGACCAGAAATCTTGCCAAGACGCTCGATTACGTATTGCGGCGACAAGGTGCCATCTGAAGGTGTGTCATACCCAAGCGGGTAAGTTTCGCGCCAATGATTCAAAGTAATCCACCAAGCCGTTAGATCCGCGCGATTTCCCGCATCAAATTCACTTGTTACAGCCGGGATCAATTGTGCGATGGCTTCGCGCACATCCGCAACGATAGGAATGTCGGCATGGCGATTCTTACCAATTTCCGCAGGATCAATATCAATGTGAATCACTTTAGATTTTGGCGAGAATGATTCAAGTTTGCCTGTTACTCGATCATCAAAACGAGCTCCAAGAACAATCAAGAGATCGGCTTTTTGCAATGCGCCAACTGCGCCAACAGTTCCATGCATACCTGGCATGCCCATATGCTGAACATGCGAATCTGGAAATGCCCCACGAGCCATCAAAGTTGTGACAACCGGGATTCCCGTTAATTCAGCAAGCTGTCGAAGTTCTTTATCTGCTTTGGAGCGAATAACACCGCCACCGACATAAAAAACTGGACGATGTGATTCCACAATCATGCGCGCAGCATCTTTTATCTGGCGGGCATGTGGCTTAGTTGTTGGCTTGTAACCTGGCAGATCAATTGATGTCGGCCAAACAAATTCAGCTCTGGCTTGCAAAGCATCTTTTGTAATGTCAACAAGTACTGGACCAGGACGACCAGAGTTTGCTAAGTGAAATGCTTCTTTGATCGCGCGCGGAATATCTTCAGCGCGGGTAATTAAATAATTGTGCTTAGTAATAGGCATCGTGATTCCACGAATGTCAGCTTCTTGAAATGCATCAGAGCCAATGAACTGGCTTGGCACTTGACCTGTAATTGCAACCATTGGAACGGAGTCCATGTGCGCATCAGCGATCGGCGTTACTAAGTTAGTTGCGCCCGGTCCACTTGTTGCCATGCAAACGCCAACACGATTACTCGCTGCGGCGTAACCTTCGGCTGCGTGACCTGCGCCTTGTTCATGGCGAACCAAAATGTGACGAACAGTTGGGGAATCCATTAATGGGTCATAGACCGGAAGGATTGCGCCGCCTGGGATGCCGAAAACTACTTCGACATCTGCGTGTTCCAGAGATTTAACTAGGCTCTCGGCGCCTGTGATTTGTTTCGACATGCCGTAACTCCTTGATCTACCGAAGGATCGCTTCGATTTAGATTCCTAGTTGGCTGGCCTTAGGTGACATACCTGCTGCGCCGGATGGCTTGTAACAACGGGCTGCGCCTGATTCGCTGGTAGCTCCTCGATTGCATCACCACCAATTAGGAATTATTGATAGTTGTCCTACTGTAATGCCCGCAAGTCACAGGAGTCACATCGCTTGAGACTCCTGTCCACATATTGAGACGCCAAAATCAGCAAAATCAGGGATACCCACTTCGCAATTCACGCCCGATGGGAATAGCGTGGACTCCAGAGAAAGCAAGGAATGACGACAGTTTTAGGGCAGGGGCGGCATTCGCAATGACTCAATACGTTTACGATTTTTCGCAAGGCGATAAGGACCAGAAAGATCTCCTTGGCGGCAAAGGTGCCAACCTTGCTGAAATGACTCGGCTGGGATTGCCAGTACCACCTGGGTTTACTATCTCAACGCAAGCCTGTCGCGAATACTTAGTCAGCGGAGTTGAACCAGCCGCGCTTCGTGTGGAAGTCACTATGGCGCTTCGCCGTCTCGAAGATGCACTCGGAAAACGACTTGGCGACATAACTGATCCACTTTTAGTCAGTGTTCGATCGGGCGCAAAATACTCCATGCCGGGAATGATGGAGACCGTTTTAAACGTTGGATTGAACGACTTCTCAGTTCAGGGATTAATCGCAGCAAGTAACAATGAGCGGTTCGCTTGGGATTCCTACCGCAGGCTAATCCAAATGTTTGGCAAAACTGTTTTAGGAATTGAGGGCGAAGTTTTTGCAGACGCGCTGCACGAAGCGAATGTAAAAGCTGGCGTCACTACCGAAGTTGATTTAACACCAGCACAACTGCAAGAAGTTGTGGAAAGTTTTAAGTTAATTGTGCGCGAACACAGCGGTGCTGATTTTCCACAAGACCCACGTCAGCAATTAGATCTAGCAACACGGGCAGTGTTTGACTCTTGGAATACCTCGCGAGCGCGTCTGTACCGTCGACGGGAACGTATCCCGGAGGACCTTGGTACCGCCGTGAACATCTGCTCGATGGTATTTGGAAATCTTGGCGAAACTTCTGGTACTGGTGTTGCGTTCACTCGCGATCCAGCGTCTGGAAAAACTGGCGCTTACGGTGATTACCTTCCTAACGCGCAAGGTGAAGATGTCGTAGCTGGAATTAGAAATACTTTCAGTTTGGATGAACTAAACCGAACAGATCCAACTTCTTATAAAGAACTTATGAAAATAATGCGCAAACTTGAAACGCATTACCGCGACTTATGTGACATCGAATTCACCGTAGAAAACGGAAAACTTTGGATGCTGCAAACCCGTGTTGGAAAGCGCACTGCAGCTGCGGCTTTTCGAATTGCCACCCAATTAGTCGATGAAAGTCTGATCACTATGGATGAGGCCTTGATTCGCGTTACTGGCACTCAACTTGCTCAGTTAATGTTCCCGCAGTTTGATGCGGCAACTACCGAAAATGTTGTTGCAACTGGAATGGCTGCCTCCCCTGGCGCTGCAGTTGGTAAGGCAGTCTTTGATTCGGCAACTGCAGTTAAGTGGGCTGACCTTGGAGAGCGCGTTGTTTTAGTACGCCGCGAAACTAATCCAGATGATCTCGAGGGCATGATTGCCGCGAATGGAATTCTGACTGCGCGTGGTGGCAAGACATCGCATGCTGCAGTTGTGGCCCGAGGTATGGGTAAAACTTGTGTCTGTGGCGCCGATGAGATCGAAGTTTCCCTCGCTGATCGCACCGCAACGATTGGCAATGTTGTAGTCAAAGAAGGCGACATGATTTCCATTGATGGATCAACGGGACATGTCTACCTTGGCGAACTTGCGGTAGGTCCCTCCCCAGTTTCCAACTATCTCGAAAATGGCTTAGAGGTAGCTATTGCTACTGAGAACGCTGAAATTTCTGCCCTAGTAAAAGCAGTGGATCGAATTTTGAAGCATGCAGATTCTGTTCGTCGACTTAAAGTGCGAACTAATGCTGATACTGCCGAAGATTCCAAGTGGGCAAGAAATCTTGGTGCGGAAGGCGTTGGATTGTGCCGAACTGAACATATGTTCTTAGGCGATCGCCGGGTTCTGATTGAGCGAGTGATTTTGGCAGACAACACCTTGGATCGGACTGCAGCTCTTGATGCCCTACTTCCGATGCAACAAAAAGATTTTGAAGAAATTTTTGAAGCCATGGATAACTTGCCAGTGACGGTTCGGTTACTTGATCCGCCA
>JASJMK010000067.1:0-5616 GCA_037619625.1 Actinomycetes bacterium | reverse complement strand
TTTTGATTTGCTTGGTGAAAAACCATTTTCTGGTTTACTCAATCGCCCGACAATTCCAAAGAAAAGTGCAACTACTTCACCAATTAGCACAGTAACCAAAACGGTGCCGAGGCCAACAGACCCACCTAATAGCCAGCCAGCAATTAGGAGTGTTGCCTCGATCGCAAATCTGACGCGTCCAATTGGGATTCCAGTCCTGGTGTTTAATCCAGTCATTAGCCCATCTCGCGGACCAGCGCCCAAATAACAAGGAATGTAAAACGCACTTCCTAAACCGATTACGAGGATTCCAATGATTACTTGCACAATCGAAAGTGCGTAACTATCAGGACTTGGGAAAACTGGCATCATGACATCAATTGCAACAGAAACAAGAATAATATTTAATACCGTTCCAATTCCAATTTTAATTTTAAGTGGAATCCAAAGAAACATAACGCCAACAGAAATGTAAAAACTTGTCCAACCCAAGGAGTGGCCAGTCAAATTTTGAATTCCTTGCGCGAGCACAGTTCCTGGTGATTGGCCGATATCAGCTTTGATGAGAATCGCTTCTCCTGTGCCGTAGCACCAATTTCCAAGAATTACGTACAAGAATGTTTTGGGTTTTGCTTTCCACATAGAAGTAGTTGAGCTCCACGAAGTAATTGGAACTGTTCTAGCTGGGGTGAGCCATTGGCGCAAAGTAGCCATCGGAGTTAGATGATGTTTTTTTCTGGACGGAGTTCTCCGCCTGAAGAAAATCGATCATTACTAAACGGGGAAATGTCTACGAATGGTGTTTTGCCCAAATACATGTCACGCAAGATTTCCCCGATTGCTGGGCCTTGCAGGAAGCCATGTCCGCTGAAGCCAGTTGCGTAAAGAAAGCGAGAAACGCCATCCCATTCACCCATGATCGCATTGTGATCTGGCGCTACGTCGTACAAGCCAGCCCAACCACTTGCCGCCCCGAGTTCCAGCAGACGAGGCGCACGTTCATATGCGAGTTCACCAATTTTTTCCGGAAACTTTGGATCCCGCTTTAAATCAAATCCGTATTCGGCAGATTTATCCGAGAAGCCCATCAACATTGCATTGCCTTCTCGGTGCCAATACAGCGAAGTTGAATAATCAATTGTCATCGGCATATTGTCAGGGACATCAGCAAAGTCTTCGGTCAGTGGCTCTGTAATAAGTAGCTCGCGGCGCAATGGCTTAACTGGAATTTCTAAGCCAACCATGGCGCCAATCGTTGGTGACCAAGCCCCGGCGCAGTTAATTACGGTCGAAGTTTTAATAACTCCAGCAGAAGTGGTTACGCTTACGATTTTGCCATCGACTACCGAAATATCGGTTGCCTCAGTTTGGGTAAGGATTACTGCGCCATTTTTACGAGCACCGGAGGCATAGCCAAGAACTACTGATTCTGGTGTGCAGTAACCATCATTTGGAGTAAATGAAGCTGCCAAAATTCCATCAATTTCTAACAATGGGTTTAGTTCTTTTGCTTCTTGTGGAGTGATCATTCGAGACTCAACACCAAACTTATGATGTATTTTTGTGGCTGCTTCGAAAGCAGTGACATCTTCAGTGGTGGAAAGTGCGAATAAATATCCCGGCCGATGTAAATCAATTTCCTGGCCTGGTCGATTTGGGAAATCCGCCAACAGATCTAACGATCGGGCGCCCATGGCAACGTTTAATTCATCGGAGAAGTTCGCCCGCACACCACCAGCAGCTTTTGAAGTTGAACCACTAGCAAGTTCATTCTTCTCAATTAGAACAACGCTTACGCCCGCCTCAGCTAAATGGAATGCTGCGGAGGCGCCCATGACGCCGCCGCCAATCACAACAACATCGGCTTCTTGCGGAAGATTTACCATCGAAGCAATTCCTTAAATCTTGAAATCAGGGTTATGCGGGACTTCTTCGTTATCCATTTGTGCCTTTTGCAATTTGCCAGACCAATCCCAGTTAAGTGACTGCCAGCGAGTGAACTGATCCAAAACCCAAATGCCCGACTGACGTGAGCCATTGCCACTGTTGCCATTGCCACCAAATGGCAAGTGAGCTTCGGCGCCTGATGTCGAATTATTAATTGAGATCATTCCAGCTGAAATACCTTCGCGGAAAGTCCAAACAGCTTTAGGATCACTGGTGTAAATCGCCGCAGACAAACCAAAGCCATGATCGTTTCCAAGGTCAATGGCTTCTTCTAATGTTTTGAAGCGACCAACGGTTACCAGTGGTCCGAATGTTTCGGTGTAATAAAGTTCATCATCTTTCTTGATTCCAGCAACGATTGTTGGGTGCACAAACACACCAGCTTCTGGATCTCCTACGAAACCTTCGCGTGGATTTTCTTTCGTGATTCGACCCATTCCAGTGGAGCCATGAACGCTGTGATGCGACTGAATCATTTTCAGATTATGTTCGTGGGTTTCGGCATACTTCTCACCAATCATTGGACCAAAAAGCACGTCTTGCATCGGATCGCCAACTTTAGAACTAGCGACTTTGTCTGCATACATTTTTAGGAATTTGTCATATATAGAATCGTGAATCCAAAGTGTGCCAAGTGAAGTGCAGCGCTGACCTGCCGTGCCAAAGCCAGCAAACAATGCGCCATCAAGTGCCAAATCAAGATCAGCATCTGGCATGATCACCATTGGATTCTTGCCACCAAGTTCCAGGCACGCACTCTGAATGTATTCGCCAACTTTCGCGCCGATTAATCGACCAACTTCAGTGGAGCCAGTGAAGCCAACTTTGTTGATGGTGCCTTCATCTAGACCTTTAACCATGCCTTCAAAAGTTTCTTTACCTTCGGCGACAACTGTTATCAAGACATCTTTTGGAACTCCCGCAGCGTGGAAAATTGCTGTCATTGCTTCCGCGACTGCAGGAGTGAATTCGGAGGGCTTCCAAACTACTGAGTTGCCTGTAAGTAGCGCAGGAATGATGTACCAAGATGGCACGGCTGCTGGGAAGTTACCTGCAGTAATGATCAGCGCAGTTCCAACAGGCATCCGGAAAGTAAATAAATTCTTGTTTGGCATTTCACTTGGAACAGTTTGGCCATACATGCGACGACCTTCACCTAGGAAAAAATCACAGGTGTCAATTACTTCTTGCACATCGCCGAGAGCTTCGCGGTAAACCTTGCCCATTTCGCGAGTAACCAACTTGGAAAGTGCTTCCTTGTTGTTCTCGAATAACCGACCAGCGTTGGCAATTACTCGGCCACGTGCTGGAGCTGGCATCTTGGCCCAAGCCTTTTGAGCTGCCTTGGCGCGGCGCGCCGCAGCCGCGATGTCATCAGCAGTTGCCAACTTGGTTTCAACAACCACGTCGCTCAGATTTGTTGGATTTAGAGATTTGATGGTGGACACCAGGGCCTCTTTCATTGACGATAAAGTATTTAACATGTCTAACAATGCCAGTACAAATCACCAAACTGTAGCCGGGGTAATCCTGGATTTGCTATGGGAAGCAGGGGTTCGCACCACATTTGGGATCCCTGGGGTACATAACCTGGCGTTTTGGGATGCGCTGGGACCACAACGCCCCGAAATCATTGGAGTTAGGCACGAACAAACCACTGCATACGCAGCCGATGGTGTGGCTCGAACAACCGGTTCCCTAGGTGTGGCGCTGACAACTACCGGGCCAGGGGCGGCAAATACCTTGGGAGCATTTGGTGAGGCTGCCATTAGCGGATCTCCCGTGTTTGTAATTTCCTCCGAAGCACCAATTGGAAAGCGCTCAAAAGATGGCGCCCGCGGGTTGCTACATGAAATGGATGACCAAGCAGCGATGTTTGCGCCGTTGGCAAAAAAGCTCGCTGGCATCTCAATGGCAATTAGTGTGACCGATGGGGTTACCGCAGTTGATGTTGCTGCCGAAATGATTCGTGATTTATTACGAGCACCAGCTGGTGCTGGTTATCTTGGAATTCCTGCCGACATCTTGGCGCAGCAATTCACTGGCACTAAGCCAAAACTAGAGCTCGGTCAAGAAATTATTGAAGTAGAAATCTCGGCCGCACAAGCTGCCCTTGTGAATGCAAAAAAGATCGTCATTTGGGCTGGTGGTGGCGCAGTTGATGCTTCTGAATCCATTTCCGCTCTTGCCGCGCATTGGAATGCACCAATTCTTACTTCATTTTCAGGCCGGGGCATCGCAGCGGCCTCGGAATTAACATTGACAGCGCCAATTCATGAACCAGAAATTGAAGCGGTCTTGGCGCAAGCGGATGCACTTATAGTTTTCGGTAGCCAACTTGATGGCATGAATACTAAGAACTGGGCAATTGCGTGGCCAAAAATAATCGTGCTTGTCGATGTAGATCCAACAAAAACAATGCGCAATGTTGATCCAACCGCAGTAATACTTAACAACAATATTTCTGGAGTGTGTGCCGCATTGATTGCTGGCACAACTACTCGAGCTTCCTGGGCTGGCGTTGCCGAAGTTAACTCCGCGGTCCGTGAGCGACTTCGCGTTGGGGGAAAATCCAAACGTGGAATTGCGTTAGTAGAAGCGATTGAAAATCACTGGCCTGCGGATGCTGCAATCGTTTGCGACATGTCAGTGTGCGGCTATTGGACTGGCGTTTATGCGCAACAACCTCGTCCACGCCGAATTGTTTATCCAGTTGGCTGGGGCACACTTGGCTTTGGCTTACCTGCAGCAATAGGACCAGCAGCAATTGGCACTCGCACACTTGCCGTATGTGGTGATGGCGGAGTCGCTTTTGCACTCGGTGAACTTGCAACTATCGTGCAAGAAAACTTGCCTTACACCTTGTTAATTGTTGATGACGGTGGATACGGCATGCTGCGTTATGACCAGCAAGTTATGGGTCACCCCGAACGCGGCGTTGATCTTGTTTCTCCTGATTGGGCTGTTCTCGCGCAGGCATTTGGATTGTCATTCACTGAAACCACGATCGAGGATTTGGGCGATGTTTTAGATCTAAAGCAACCAGGAATTATTCTGATTCGTGAAACTTTGTATCCACCAAAGAGCACAAGCCCGCGTTGGAACGAAAAGTAAATTAGTTTTTGAAATAAGCAACGTTTTGGTGACGAACAGAGTGAATGAAGACTTGCTTGTTGTTTTAATCAATACCTGAGATTGTGCAGCACTATTCGCGAAGAATAATTCGTTCGCGCAATTGTTCAGCAGTCAAAACAACCGCAAATGATTCCTCAGATTTGGATTTAAAGATGTCTTCAACAAGAGAAGGGTCGGAAAGAATTTCAAGCGTTTCGTCCATGCTTCAAGTTTGAAACATTATTTGTGCAGATGCAAGTGCCAAAAGTAAATGAGATGGACCCCTGATTAATAAGGGGTCCATCTCTTGGACAAAGCACTGACTATCCGACGTTGACTACGTATTCCTTATCTTTAATTCAAAACTAGTAAAAGTCAATCCCTTGATTCACAATTATCAGTTATCCACAGAAAACACCTGTATGTGTTGAGTAATAACGAGTGACTGCAAACTATTAATGGGGTGCCTCTGTAGCTCAATTGGACAGAGCCCGACATTGACTACGTCGACGGTTGCAGGTTCGAATCCTGCCAGGGGCGCCAGTGTTGGAGGGAACTCAACGAGATATCTAGTTG
>JASJMK010000066.1:0-5953 GCA_037619625.1 Actinomycetes bacterium | reverse complement strand
TTTGCAATCGGAATGGAAATTTGGTTTTACTACCTTGCGACGGTTCTGACAGGTGGCTCTGAAAAATGCTTTGCATTTTCAGAGCCGCTCCTCAGATTTGGGAGGAGCGAAGCGACGGTTCCCTGAGGTGGCTCATCGGTTGATGCGCGGGTATCAACTCGATGAGCAGAGTAAGTACAGTTTTGCTAGAACAAGTGAATCAAAGATTCACACGTGCCTCCATCTGGGATTTGGGAGCCGATTGCATGATTTGGCTGAATCATTTGCAATCGGAATGGAAATTTGGTTTTACTACCTTGCGACGGTTCTGACAGGTGGCTCAGTACCTGCTGACTATAAATTCTGCTGGAAAAACTCAACTGATCGTTGCATGGATAATTCCCATTGTGGCCCAAAGGCGTGTTGCTCACCTTCGTAAATGTGCAAGGTTACGTCCTTATTTAGTGCTTGCATTTGGGCTGCAGCCCGCTCAGACCAAGCAACCTTGCAAGTTTCATCATTGCTGCCATGGTGAATCATAATCGGATCATCAATTTTGTCGAAATAATTCTCGGCTGAAATTCCAGCCCAAAACTTTGGGGCATCCTCAGGACTTCCGTGTCTAGCTACAATCGGATTCTCAATTTCAGGGTTACCGCGTCCCCATTTGTTGAAGTTGTCAACGTAGTTGGCGCTAACGGGTGCGTAAAGAATAATTGCATCAAATTCATTTGGAGCAACAGTTGCAACGTTGTAACCAATGCCACCACCCATTGATCGACCTAGATAACCAATCTTGTCGACGTCGACCTGGGCAAGCCCAGATGCCTTCAAAGCCTTTGCTGCTGCAATTACATCAATGGTGTATCCAAGTCTCAAATTGTTGGAGTTTTCAGGATCATCATCGCTACCAGCATGATTTCGGTAATCGGTATGTAAAACGATGTAACCCTGATTTGCAAGATAATCTTGCTCTCGTTTCAAACCACGACCTGAAGTGTAAATTGCTGGATCAATGTAGCCATGTCCCAAAACTAAAGTTGGGAATGGTCCAGCTCCTTTTGGAATGTTCATAATTCCAGAAATTGTTAACTCATTTGCTTTATAGGTAACTGGATGTCTGGTGTACTTTGCAGTGCTTCCGATCGCATCGCCGACCACTAGATCGCTACCAATGATTTCTGTCTGCATAAGTGCTGGCAAAGAAATAGGATCAAAGATCTCAGTTGGCGAGGCAGAAGCGGATGCCGTGGCCGATTCACTTGGAATAGCGCTGGTACTTGCTGATTCACTCGTATTTGAGCAACCAGCCAAAGTTAATGATCCCAAAACAACGAGCGGTATCCAGCTAATTTTCATACTTCAAAAGTAAGCGACATTTAAAGAATCTGCAGACTTTACTAGATTCCGCGGCTAATACGAGCAGCATCCAAGATCGCAGAATGGATTCCTCGGCTGCTTATTGCATCACCAACACGAAATAACTGAAACTTCCCCTTGGGATTTCTAACTGAGGTCTGGGGTTTGCCGTTTATTAGAGCCTCGATTAAAACTTCGCCACCATTGGAGGAAAGCGAAACTAATTCATCGTAGACATCTGAAATTGCAGTAGTGCCAGTTTCTGCAACTACTGCTGTTACAACGCGAGGTTCTTCCCAGGTCTCATCTTCCATACCGAGGTATGCCGTGAAAGTGCCATCAGAATTCTTTTCGATTCGATTTAGTTCTCGCAATACTGTGAATCTAACGCCCAATGAGGAAAGGGACTTAAAGTAAGCCGAAGCCACCATGCCGCCAACATCTGTTGCCATAGTGCGCTCAGGTGTTACAAACTCAACTTTTGCTCCTGAGTTGGCCAAACTCTCTGCCAGATCCAAAGCTTGATTACCACCGTGATCGTCATAAACGATAACTTCACCTGATAACCGCTTTGCTCCAGAAAGCACATCCCAACTTTCAATCACATGCTGATTCCCTGGAATTTCTAAGGCCTTCGGCATGCCACCAGTTGCAACAATAATCACATCAAATCCAGACTCCGCTAAGTCAGCACCGTCAACATAACTATTTAGTTTTACCGATACTCCAAGTCGTTTAAGTTCCTGGGTTCGCCAATCAATGATTCCCTGCAAATCTCTGCGTCGCGGTGAACGAATCGCGAGGTTAACTTGGCCGCCGAGTGAATCGTTCGCCTCAAACAAAGTGACTGCGTGACCCTTTTCCGCCAGAGTTCGCGCAGCCTCTAGGCCACCAGGACCGCCACCAATTACTGCAACGTTCTTAGTTTTAGTTGTGAGTTCAATTTCTTGCGGTAATTCCAATTCACGACCAGTAGATGGATTATGAATACAAAATGCTGCACCCGCTGTGTAGATGCCATCAATACACATACTTGCGCCAACACATGGTCGAATCTGATCTTCTGTTTTATTAGCGATTTTTGTCGGTAAGTACGGATCTGCGATCAGGGCTCGCGTCATTCCAACTAGATCAAGCAATCCAGCTTCAATTGCGTATCTTGCAGTGGGCACATCTGCAATTTTTCCAGCATGCATAACTGGCACATTTAGTTTTTGTTTTATCTCACCGATAAGTTCCAAGTGAGGCGCCGAGGCCATTCCCATAATTGGAATCATGCGAGTTAGTCGAGCATCTGAATCGATCGAGCCACCGAGTGCGCTGATCACATCAACGCCACCATCAATAATGTCTTGCGCCACAGTGAGTAATTCGCCTGTTCCAAGGCCATTTTCACGGAGTTCATCAAAGCTCATTCGAGCACTGATTATGAAATCTTGTGGAACTGCCGCACGTATTGCTTTGATTACCTCAAGGGGATAGCGCATTCGATTTTCATGCGAACCGCCATACTCATCGCTTCGATGGTTCCAAAACGGAGTCATGAAGGCATCTAGATAGTGTCCATGGATCATCAAGTCAATGCCATCCATGCCGGCTGCAACACAGCGTTGCGCGGCCAGGACGTAGTCACCCTTAATTCGGTCTAAGTCCCAGTCCTCGGCTTCTTTTGTGAAAGATCGATGCGCACGTTCCCGAACTGCGCTGACTGAAATTGTCGGTAGCCAATCGCCCGAGTAGCTACTACTGCGGTGTCCAAGGTGAGTCAGTTGAATCATTACAGCTGCGCCGTGGTCATGCACTTCATCAGTTAGCAAACGCATCCAGTGCACAGCTTCATCTTTCCAAAGCTGCAGATTTCCAAAAGCTGGTGCACTTTCCCGGCTGACTATTGAACTGCCGCCAATCATGGTTAGACCTACGCCACCTTTAGCTTTAGCAACGTGATAAGCACGGTACCTATCTTTAGGTAGGCCATCCTCGCCATATGAAGGTTCGTGGGAGGTACTAACAATGCGATTGCGCAGAGTTAGATTCTTTATGGTGAATGGCGTTAATAGCGGGTCAGAACTCATGATTCCTCAATCTTTTGTGAAAAGAATACAAGTAACGCAATCAAATAGTCTTTGCCTTTAGGCTTTAGCACGCGTAGCCTGAATTTATGAGCAATCAAAGAGCGAATCGGGTACTCGGTCTTGTTGTAGCAGCTATTTCAATTGTTGCCGTAATTGCAGTTTTGGCTGTCAAGGAAACTACGCCACAACTAGATGCAAATACTCCGGAAGGAACTGTGCAGCAATACTTACAGTCCGTTACTGAGCGCAACTTTGATTCAGCAATCACATATTTAGCAATCGATACCAAGTGTCTACTTGAAGATTTTGACCAGGCTTATATTCAAGAGTCATTCAGAGTCACACTTTCGGATACATCGATCACAGGAGATTCAGCCTTTGTAAAAGTCAGTATCGAAAATTCCAGTGGTGGTCCATTCACTGGTAGCTACACCGAATCTAAAACTTTTCGCTTAGTTGATTCTGACAGTGGTTGGAAGATATCTGGGATTCCTTGGCCCACTTATCAATGTGGCGGGGAGTTCAAATAAATGTCCATCATTTTGTCATTTATTCCACTGCTACTTATGATCGCAGTTGTAGTTTTAGTGGTTCGAAAAATAGCTAATAAAGCTATTGGCGTGAATTCCTCTGCCCAGCCCGTGCGATTATTTTTTCAATATGCATTTACTCTTGGACTTTTCATCACCTTTACTGTGGGTCTGGCAGGCCTACTTGGAAGATTGCTTGGCGCATCACAAGATGTCGTAACTGATCAAAGTTCACTTGCCAGCAATCTGGCATTTGTGGTGGTAGGTGGCCCACTACTTGCTTGGTTACTTCTTTGGCTCAAGAGATCAATTGCGCGCAATCCGCTAGAAGCCGCAGGATTTATTCCCACTTTCTTCGCCACATTAGCCGCAATTATTTCGTTGCTTGTTTTCTTATCCTCAGCAATCGCAGCCTCAAACGACTTAATCGATGGCGCTTCTGCTCTTGGGTATACCAGCGCTCGGACCATTGTCTGGGGCAGTGCATTGATCATGGTACTTCGGGTATCGAATGCAGTAATCCCTAAAAACGATTTTCGGATTCAATACTTCGTAGGTTCCTTGATCACTGCGATTGCCGCAATCGTCGGCCTAATTCAAGTGCTTGCGAATTTATTGTCTGCAATCCTTTCGCAACCTATGTTCTTGGGAGCGCAATCACCAGCATTGATCTCGAGCCGAAATAACTCCCTTGATGGTTTCGGAACTCTGTTAGTTGCTGCAGCACTTTGGTTTTACTACTGGATTAAAAATGCAAACGCAAAAACGAACGACAAAACTTGGCTTTTGTACGTATTGGTTGCCGGCGTTGGCGGCAGTTTAGTTCTAGCCCTAACTTCGTTGACTGTAACGATTTATCAAGCTCTGGTCTGGTTCATTGGTGATCCTGCTTCGCAAGTTACATCCGAACATTTCGCTGGCATTCCGACATCAGCAGCTATTGCCATCGTTGGTTTACTTGCGTGGTGGTATCACAAATCGCTTTTGCCACTGAATTCCCAAAGATCTGAAACTCAAAGAATCTACGAATATGTTGTCGCGGCCGTTAGCTTGATGGCAAGTACCGTCGGCATAGCCATCATCACTGTGGCAATTATTGAGGCATTCACGATTTCGGTAATTGTGGGCGATGATGCAATCAACACCTTGCTCGGGGCAGTAACCGTTATTCTGGTCAGCGGTCCGGTCTGGGTACGCTTTTGGAGTCGAATCCAAAGCTTTGCAAAGTCCTCTGAACAAGAAGAGTTGACTTCACCAATTCGGCGAATCTATTTATTCCTACTGTTTGGTGTAGGCGGAATTACAGCAATTGTTTCTCTGATCACCGTCGTGTTCCAAATTTTTAATGGAATTCTAAGTTCAACTTTTGGTAATACAACCCTTAATGAAATGCGATTTGCTCTCGGAATCTTAATTAGCACCGGCATCGTGGCTGGCTATCATTGGGAAATTTATCGCCATGAAAAGGACGTTGAGGTTTCTTTTAGTTCCTCAACTAAATCAGTTTTACTAGTCGGACCAACAAATCCAGAATTCGTTAACGCCCTTAAGGCAGCAACTGGTGCAAAGATTACATTCTTGCAACGCACAGACTCAAGTGATCTAGATTGGCCAACTGATCACGTTATTGAATTGATTAGTCAAAGTAAGGATCGAGACCTTTTGGTTTTGCTTGAATCCACCGGAGTTAAGGTAGTGCCTGTCACTAACTAGGTTTTAATCAACTTTGTAGTTGTGACCAGTCTTTTTGCCGTTTACTGATTTGGCGTATGCCTTACCGACCGCTTTAAGTGTGACCTGATCAAAGCCTGGGAAATATGAATGGTAGCCCGTTGCTTCCACTAACACGCTTGGACTAACGACATTAATTCGAATTCCGCGGGGCATTTCGATTGCGGCTGCCATTACAAAAGATTCAAGTGCGCCGTTGGCAACAGAGGCTACTGTGCAGGTTGGAATTGCAGCTCTAGCCAGAATCCCCGTAGTTAATGTGAATGAGCCACCAGCATT
>JASJMK010000065.1:0-10034 GCA_037619625.1 Actinomycetes bacterium | reverse complement strand
CCATTGTCACCACAAACTCACGAGGACTCTTGTTATGAGCGTAATTGCATTATTACCGGGTGATGGAATTGGCAGCGAGATTCTTGACGGGCCAATTGCTTATCTTCGTAAGTTGCAGGCCGAAGGTGCACCAGTGACGATTACTGGCCCTTGGCCCTATGGCTCAACTGGGTGGAAAGAATCTGGAGATGTGCTCCCGCAAGAAACTATTGATGCTTGCCATCAAGCTGATGTAATCCTTTCTGGCGCAGTAGGAACTCATCCAGGAATTGATTCCAAGGATTGTCCAAACCCAGAATCTGGACTCATTGAGCTGCGCCATATTTTTGACTTACGCGTGAGTGTCCGCAACGTCTTGCTCGCACCTAATAAAGATGTAATTGTGGTGCGCAACATTATTGGTGGTGCATACGGCGACCCACAGAGTCGGCAGGAGAGCGATGGAGTCATTGCAGCAATCGACACCGTCAAACTTGAACCAGAGAAAGTTCGGGAAGTACTAAACATCGCAGCCGACTACTCACTTGATGGTTATCGCACTATGAGTGTTGACAAAGCTAGCGTGTATGCCACTTCGCGCATGTGGCGCAGACTTGCCGCAGAAGTTTTTGAGAAACGTGGCATTAAGTACGACAACGTTAATGTCGACCGCGCCGCATACGAGCTTGTTAAATACGAAGAACTTCCGCGAGTAGTAGCCACCGAAGGATTATTTGGAGACATATTGAGCGATGTATTGTGCGCTCGCGCTGGGTCACCGGCGCTATGTGGATCAGCGACTATCAACCCGGACCGAACTTTTGGACATGGTGTTACTGCCCTTTTCGAACCAGCTCATGGCTCATCACCACATCGCACAGGTAGCCGCCGGTCGAATCCGACAGGTGCTTGGTTAGCACTAATCGAACTGCTGAACTGGTGTCCAGACCTCGCCGCCCTGAATGTCGCTTCGAAAGTGCGTAACGCTTTGCTTGAAACTATTGCGGAAGGACCCGCGACCTACGATTTAGCCAAGCCAGGTGAACCAACCTGCAACATGGATGAGTTTAACGAACGCGTGTTAGCGACGCTTTAGAGTCAATATCCAGCATGCTCTGCTAGTTGAAACATTTTCTTAGTTTGTCGCATCTAGCTTGTGACAAGGGGTGACTCTGACCCCAAATTTTATAACCTGGGGTCAGTCGCTTTAATCAGTTACTAAATTATTTGGTGTAGTTAATCTTTATCAAGTACTTGTACTTGGTGCCTTTAGTAGTTGCTCTTGTTACTCGCATCTCGCAAGCACCTGTTTTCTTTAATGCCATTACGTAGTTGCCGCGCATAACACAAGTTTTTTTGCTTGATTTAAGAATCGAATACGTAAACTTATCCCTCGAATTACGCTTTGATGACTCAGCTTTAGTTAGGTCTCTTAAGGTGTTTTTGGAAAGGTATTTACGATTCTTCAGAGTAATTACAGCACTCCAATTAGGGACAATCGCAGGAGTGCTCACTGTCTCAGGCGACGAAGAAGTTGGCGAAGTTGACGAAGTTGGAGCGCTCGCATAATTAACATTTAATCCATTAAAAGTGGAACCGAAACCTGTTGCATTAGTGGACACATATGCAATTGCGTTAGCCGCTATGTTTGTAAATGCATTTGCACTAACGGTGGCAGGAGCGTTGCCTGAGAATGTGACACTAACTAAACTTGTTGAACCTTCGAACGCGGAACTACCGATAAAAGTTACGCTTGCCGGAATTGTGACAGAGGTCAGAGGAAGAACATTTTTGAAAGCATTGGCTCCAATTGAATCGACAGAACTCCCAATTGTGACAGAGGCAAGTGCAGTGCCTTGGAACGCACTTACACCAATTCCTGTCACATAATTAGGAATAGTGACAGAGGCAAGAGGGCTACCGTTGAACGCATAGTCATCAATAAAAACAACAGAATCAGGAATTTCGATAGCAGTAAGAGTGGTGCTATTGAACGCACTGTTGCCAATATATGTCACAGTGTTAGGAATGGTGACAGAGGTAATTGCAGTATTAGTCCAGAACGCACCGGTACCAATAGATGTAACACCGACTGGAATATCAACTGAACCAACACAAGTGGTATTTGTTGTTACAACATTGGAAGTGACTGTAAAGGTGCCAGAAGTTCCACAATTTACGGGTCCATTAGAAACTGCTTGTGCTGGCGTGGTATTGAAACTGACTAAAAAAGTTGTTGTGATTAATACTGCGTAGAATTTTTTAAGTTTAAACTCACTAATTTTCATTTAAAGAACTCCACACCTAGCCTGGGGGAACTTTGCCCAATATCAACTGGCTCCAGAGTGCATTAATCTTTTCATTTGAATGAGTAGAAATCAACATTAAACGGTTGTGCCAACAAGTATGTTTAGAAGCTCACTGAACATCTTTCAGTGGTTACTACTTGCTGACCGATTTCGTAAAATCGAACAGCAAGTGCATTAAGTACACCGCGAGGGACTTGAACCCCCAACCCGCTGATTAAGAGTCAGCTGCTCTGCCAGTTGAGCTAGCGGTGCTTGGTCGAAATTGTCTTAGTACATGTGAACATTAGCAGTAGGTCAAGTCCTAGGAAAAGCTGGGGATGCGGTCTTGGAATCACTGTCATCATCATGGCCGGTCTCAAGTGCTAACAGACTTATGAGTACCAAACCGATGCCAATGTATTGCGTGCCAATTGGTAGCCCTCGACCTAAAACGGCGCCAAAAAGTATCGCAACTACTGGAATTAAATTCAGGGTGATGGCAGTTTGCTTGGTTGTTAGTTTCGGAGCTGCGTAATTAAATAGTAAGAATGGCAAAGATGTGCCAATAATTCCGGCTATAACTGCTACATAAAAATAGTTACCAATACCTGCGGGAGTTGGAATTTGGGTATTTGTAGCGACAAGCATGACGATGGAAAACGCACTTGCCGAAGTCATTTGTCCGATTGTTAACGAAATTATATTTACCTGCGAATTTAGTCGGCGCATTAATAGTCCATAAATAGCGCCAGCTAGTCCAACGCCCAGGAAAGCTAACGCGCCAACGAGACCTGCAGAGATGGATGCCCCGAGAATTGTTAGTTTCACACCAGCGGTTTCCGGGTTGCTTGATTGCCCTGCAATTCCAACAATGATTGCCCCGGATACGCCAACTAACAATGCAAGCACTGCCCACAGTGATAATTTCTCGCGCAAGAATATTGCGCCACCAAGTGCCAGGAAAATAACTTCGCTCGACATCAAAATGGCGCCAGTTGTTACTGATCCATATTGCCAACCGATATTGCCAGATAGATATGCCAAGCCAGGCTGGAGCAAGCCAAATGGAATCGCAATGCGCCACGGTATGTGTTTGATTGCGCGGCGCAGCGATGGGATAAACAATGCGCCAATGAGAAGAATCAAGAGCCCACAAATCATTTCAATAACGAATACTGCGATAGGACTCATGTGTTCAACAGCTATGTCGCCAATTGGGTTGCCAACGCCCCAAGCGACCATGGAGGCCATCATGGCAAATAGCGGTTTGTTGTTTCGCATTGTTCCCCAAGTATCTCGGATTACCTGAGAACTCGTGAAACGAGCCAGCACATGCTGGGACGCTTCACGAGCTACCTGGGTTGGAGATTAATTGGCTTCGAGGAAATCTTTCAAAAGCGCGTCAAAGCGCATGCGCTGTTCTTTACCAGCTACCACGTGGGCCGCATCTGGCCATGTGACACCGACGCAATTTGGAATCAAATCTTCAATTAACTGAGTGTGACGGGCAGTAGTAATTGAGTCCAAAAGGGCGTGCAGCACAAGTGATGGTGTCTTGATGTGAGGCAAACGCTCGCGGGAGTCGTGGTTGTTGCACGCATGGACGTAACGTTCGTGCGCTGCCAGATTGCCATTTAGATCTGCCCACGTGCCATTGTCACCTAAAAGGCGATCGCGATTTTCGTTGTAGAAATCACCTGGGAAGGAAAATGATGCAACAAATTTTTGAAAGGCGTAAAAGCCTGACTCTTGGTGAACTGTGGTCATACTGTCTAATTGGTCAACCATGACTGGGTCTGCAAATGCCCAAGTGCCTGTCATTACTAATGAGCGAGCAAGATCTGGTCTTGCGAAAGCGAGTTCTTGACCAATGCAGGCTCCCATTCCAACCATGCCGACGATGTGAACATTGGTCCAACCAATGTGATCAATCAATTTTGCTAAGTCATCTGCGAACAACCGCATGGTTGCTTCTTGCGTGTAGTCATCGGTGCTATCGCGCATTCCGCGGTAGTCAAAAGTTAAAACTTCATACGTTTCAAATAAGTAACGCGGCGCATCCTTTTGCTTGCCGTGGCAAAATGTGCCCCAGCCACCCATTACAACTGCTTTGTCGGCACCAGGAATTCCAGAAATTTCGTAATACATTGAATGGCCATTGACATCGAAGGTAGGCATAGGGGCTCCTGTTTTTTAGGGACGAATACCTTAAATGTATACAAAGTTGAGATTTTTAGCGTAAAAAACCAATAACTGCGTTGCTGAATGTTCTTTTTGGACACAAAATGTTTATTTTTTATGACAAAGCTTGTTTTTAGGGCTAAGTTTCAGGGAAACGCATTGTGTGAATCTGTATTCATGCAGTCTCTATTGCTAGTTAAACCGGAAGGAGTTCCCCTGTGGACCTCGGAGTATTTTTACCAATTGGCAACAATGGTTGGCTCATCTCAACCACTTCGCCACAATACAAGCCAACATTTGATTTGAACCTCGAGTGTGTTGAGCGCGCTGAAAAGTATGGTTTTGAATTTGCGTTATCCATGATCAAGCTTCGTGGCTTCGGCGGACAGAGTGAATTCTGGGATTACAACCTTGAGTCCTTCACTTTGATGGCAGCCCTTGCTGCGCGGACCGAAAAAATTAAATTGTTTGCATCAGTTGCAGTTTTGACTTTGCCACCTGCACTTGTTGCTCGCATGACCACAACCATTGATTCAATTGCGCCAGGACGATTTGGCGTAAACATTGTTTCTGGTTGGGCCAAGGGCGAATACGATCAAATGGGCTTGTGGCCTGGAGATGAATACTTTGGTTACCGCTATGAATACTCGGAAGAGTACGTGCGCGTAATGCAGGAACTTTGGTCAAAGGGATCCAGCGACTTCAAGGGTCAATTCTTCAAGATGGATGACTGCGTAATGTTGCCAAAGCCATCGGCCAAGATCCCACTTGTTGCTGCTGGTCAGTCTGAGCGCGGCATGCGTTTCTGTGCTGAGTACGGCGACTACCAATTCATTTTGGGAACCGGTGTAAATACGCCAAAGGCATTCTCGCCAAGCGCCGAACAGCTAGTGCGTGCCACTAAAGAAACTGGCCGCGACGTTGGCGCAATGGTTCTTTTCATGGTCATCATGGATGAGACAGATGAAAAGGCTATGGCTAAGTGGAAGCATTACAACGCTGGCGCAGACGCTGGCGCGTTGTCATGGATGGCTGGCCAGGCTGCTGCAGACGTAAATGCAGACGGTTCCGGTACCGCTGCAAACATTGCACTGCCAGAAGGCGCAATCAACTTCAACATGGGAACACTTGTTGGCTCATACGCCTCAGTTGCTCGCATGCTTGATGAAGTTGATACTGTTCCAGGCGTTAAGGGTGTCATGTTGACATTTGATGACTTCATTACAGGTATGGACATCTTTGGTACAAAGGTTCAGCCGCTTATGAAGACTCGCGCTGGCAAGTAACAGGTCTAAAAAACTAATGGCCACCCGCAAACGCGGGTGGCCATTAGTTTGTCTAAAAATAGTTGATCAATGAGCTGCTAGTCAGCTTCGTTTTGACCCAGAACTTCTTCGCGGGCGGCTAAAACGTGGGCTCGCATCACGCTGGCTGCCCAGACTTCGTCGCCAGCTTTCATTGCAGTTACAATTTCGCGGTGATGGCGCAAACTCCGCTCAAGTGCCTCGGGGGAGTAGACCTTGTAAGTTTGCATCACAATGGGCACATGGATCAAAGTTTCAATCAATAATCCAAGTCGGGAAGAATTGGAGATTTCAATAATCTTGCCGTGAAAGATTCGATTCTTTGCCGCCAGCGCGGGAAGTCTTTGCTCGGAAGAGAGTGCTGTTTTAGCCAGAGCTTCCATTTCGTCACAGATGTTTTCTAGAAATTCTATTTCGGCAGCCGATGCCCGAGGAGTCGCTAATTCGCAAGCGTGTGATTCCAGGATTGAGCGCAAGTCAAAAATTTCTCGTAGGTCATCAGCATCCCACTCGGCAACTCGTGCGCCGCGGTTTGGCGAAACATCTACCAATCCCTCGGCGGCAAGTCGACGAAGAGCTTCTCGAACAGGAGTGCGGGAAATACCTAAACTAACTGCCAGGTCTTCTTCAACCAAGCGCTCAGAGTTAGAAAGTTCACCACTGAGAATGGCAGTTCGGATCTGTTCGTAAACGGTAGATGCGATCTTTGCCATTTTTATGCTCCTGAAAGCTAGCGGCTATTTGCGAGACCAGGTTGCAAATTGCTCAACCTGACGTCCCACTGTTTCCAGCGTAGTGCGAACACTTTCATCATCTGTGGTTCCATCTGCTGAAAACTTTGTGATCGAAGCATTAACTGTTGCGCCTAGTGGTGTTGGCCAAGCGCGCAAGGCATGAGCCACAACTCGAGTTTGCAGCAACGTGGTGGCTGTTGCTTGCCAGCCATACGCAACAGAGATACAGCCAACTGCCATGCCATCTAAGTAAACGCGCGGACCTTCGCGCAAGTCTTCGATGTAATCCAAAGCATTTTTAATCATGCCTGACATTCCGCCGTGATAACCAGGGGTACTAATAATTAGCCCATCTGTTGCCGCAACTGCTGCGAGAAACTTTTGCGCACTTTCAGTGCGATCTGGGGTTTCAGTGTCATAAATCGGAAACATTAAGTCCCGGCCCGTGATGTAAGTAACCTTGGCGCCCGCGCCTTCTGCGCCGCGTCCAGCTACGCGAAGTGCTTGTTCACTTGATGATCCTGGGCGAGTGCTGCCACCGATGGCAAGGATGTTAATTGTCATTTTTATTGACCTGACTTTCCGGCTGCGACCCAACTAGAAACTTGGGCAAGTTGGCGACCTTGAATGAAACAAGCTTTAAGCGTGTCTTCATCTGGGCCCGCTCCCTTGCGCGAAACATGGGAAGCGCCATAAGGGTTTCCCGTTACTTTGCTTACGTGCGGATCGCCATAACCAAGAGGCATGATCAAGGAACCCCAATGGTAAAAGTGATTGTTAATCGCGAGCGTTGTTGACTCCAAGCCGCCGTGCGCTGTTGAGGCGGTGGTAAACGCTGTGCCAACTGTGTTGACCAAGGCGCCCTTAAACCAGAGACCCCCGGTTGTGTCTAAAAATGCTTTTAGTTGCGATGCTGGCCCGCCAAAGCGAGTTGGGCTGCCAAGCGCGATGCCATCTGCCCATTCCAAGTCTTCAAGAGTTGCAACCGGTTCATTGCGCATTGCATCGAAATGATCTTGCCATTTTTGATTACTAGCGATTGCATCCGCTGGCGCAGTTTCAGCAACTTGGCGAACGCGTACTTCTGCTCCAACACTTTGCGCACCGTCACCAATGGCCTTTGCCATAGCTGCGATGTTGCCAGTTGATGAATAGTAAACGACGGCGATCTTGGTCATAGCTTTTCCTTTAGTCTGATTTTGGAGTTGGGAATTGTCCGGCGCGACCTAATAATCCAGGTGCATCTTTTTCGAGTGCTTTAGCTAACCAAGTTGCCGTTCTTACTAAGGCGTCATGATTTAATCCTGTCTCAACGCCAGAGCGCTGCAACATGTAGTTCAAATCTTCAGTTGCAATGTTTCCCGTTGCATTAGGCGCAAACGGGCAACCGCCAAAGCCACCAACACTGCTATCAAAACCAACGACACCAGCTTCAAGTCCTGCAAGTGCATTTGCATATCCGCTGTTACGAGTGTTGTGGAGATGAAGTCGTGTTGCGACATCTGGAAAACGCTCTTTGACTGCGGCAGTTAGTGCCCGCACTTGCCATGGCACACCAACACCAATGGTGTCGGCCAGTCCTACTTCGGCCAGGTGTAAGCCCACCATGCCATCAAGGACTCGCGCGACTTGATCAGTTGGCACTTCGCCGGCAAATGGGCAACCAAATGCAACTGCAACGGTCATAGTAAGTGGAATATTTTCTTGCTGACAAACATCAGAAACTTCTTTGGCAAGAACTAGCATTTCAGCCACAGTTACATTTTGGTTAGCCAAGCTCATTTCATCAGTACCGGGAATGACTAAATGAACTTCATCGACCTTGCTTTCAAGTGCGCGATCCAGGCCTTTTCGGTTCAAAATCAAACCTGAATAGGAAACGCCATTGTCCCTGGGTAAACCGGCCATAACTTGCTCGGCATTTGCCATTTGGGGGACTCTTGTTGGGTGCACGAATGCCACAGCTTCGATGCGCTTGGCGCCAGCATCGGCCAATTGCGTGATCAAATTGATGCGCTGCGCTACCGTCAGCGGGATCTTTTCGTTCTGAAGGCCATCTCGCGGAGAAACCTCGATTAGGTCAATGTCATTGCGTGGCATAGGCATGGTGGAGGTCATACGGCTATTCTTGCCTGAGATGGTATACAAGTCCACCTGAATTGAAATCTCGGATTGCCTAAATTATCGGGTTTTTCTGGAAATGTGGTGGCGCGCCAGGCCATCTTTGTATACAAATAGAGGAATGCGTAAAAGCGCTGACTGCAACCAAAGGACTTAACTGTGACTGGACCACTTAGCGACCTAAGACTTGTTGAATTAGGTCAGTTACTCGCCGGTCCATATTGTGGCCAACTTTTAGGCGACTATGGCGCTGAAGTTATCAAGATTGAAGATCCACTGCGCGGGGATCCACTGCGCGATTGGGGTCAGGAGAAAGCGCATGGCAAGTCACTTTGGTGGCCAATTGCGGGGCGTAACAAGAAATGTGTAACTGCAGATTTGCGCACACCTGAAGGTCAACAAATTGTTAAGGAACTTGTCGAACAATCTGACATGTTGCTAGAAAACTTCCGTCCCGGAACTTTAGAGCGCTGGGGACTTGGTTACGACGTACTCTCCAAAATTAATCCTGGTTTAATTCTGATTCGCGTAAGTGGTTACGGCCAGACCGGACCTTACGCGCCGCGTCCAGGTTATGCCTCAGTAGGTGAGGCCATGGGTGGTCTGCGATATGTGATCGGCGAACCAGATCGCATGCCAGCTCGCGCAGGTATTTCACTGGGCGATTCATTGGCGGCTACGTTCGCAACTCTTGGCGCATTAGCTGCGCTGCACTCGAAGGAAAAAACTGGCAAGGGTCAAGTTATCGATGCTTCGATTTACGAATCAGTTATGGCTTACATGGAATCCTTGATCCCAGAGTGGGCTATCGGTGGTTACCAACGCGAGCGCACAGGTTCGGTGTTGCCAAAGATCACTCCAAGCAATGTTTATCCAACTAAGTCTGGCGAAATGCTTTTGATCGCAGCAAACATGGACACCGTGTTTAAGCGACTAGCGCACGCCATGGGTAAACCAGAACTTGCGGATGATCCGAAGTATGCAACTCACATTTCCCGTGGCGATAACACTGCAGAGCTAGACGCCATGATTGGCGAGTGGAGCCGTACTTGGGAAATGAAGGATCTGATCAATCATTTGATCGAAGAAGAAGTTCCGCACGGCTTGGTTTACACCGCCAAAGATATGCTTGCTGATCCACACATCCAAGCCCGAGAATCCATTATTAACGTTGATGTGCCTGGCGTTGGGGAATTCCCAATGCAAAACATTTTCCCGTTTTTCTCAGATACCAAGCCATCGATTCGTTGGAGCGGGCCGGGACATGGTGAGCACACTGATGAGGTTTATGGCGAACTACTTGGTTACGACGCAGCGAAGTTAGCTGACTTACGTTCCCGTGGAATTATTAAGTAAGAAACTTACTTCCACATCCAGGAATAAAGCTCGGGGCGACGATCTGTCCAGACTGGCCAATCTTTGCGAGC
>JASJMK010000064.1:0-8870 GCA_037619625.1 Actinomycetes bacterium | reverse complement strand
GATCCTGCGTTTTGCGCTGAGGTGATCATGCGATCGATCGACATAATGAGTTCAACCATCAGTACCGCAGGAGGCGTAACCACTCTCCTATCCTGCCGTAAAACCAATGTTTGTCTAGTTAGGCAACGCAGTTTTGGAGCATTCAGGTTTACTCAAGATTCCAACCATAGTTGTCTTTTCTGAAGTGGTTACAAAAAGATTCCACTTAGTTTTTACTGCCACTTGCCTGGCGATGAAATCGCACCTTCCAGGTTTGTAGGGTGGCAACCACGAAGCCGCGTTGGAATCACTTTTTTGCCGATTCAAGGAAGCAACTGTGACGAGTAAGTTGAGCGGATCATTTGCAAACTCAGTGCGCTTTTGATCGTTCCACAAATCGGCGCCCATCTGCCAGGCATTACTTAATGCAACTACGTGGTCGATCTGTGCTTCGCTGGGTTGTTCGGTGAAGGTATAAGACTCGTTGGAATAGGGATCAGTCCAGGTGCCACCAATCACTTTGCAACCGCCAGTTCCAGATTTAAAAATAGCGGTAGTGAAATCACGACCCAGAATGTCATTTCGGGTGTCACATCCATTTCGATCGACATCTTTCCAAGCTGAACCGAAAGCGTCCCGACTGTAGTCCGTGCTCGCACTGCGTCCGCGCTCTACCAAAGCTTGCGCTGCTAGTAACGCTTGGGATTCTCCAGTGCTTGGTTCTTGCGAACTGATGACTGAAGGTGAGGATGTCACTTGCGGAATCTCTGCTGGGTTAGCTGCACTAGGACTTGCCTGCACAACGTAGGGCGCAGGCGAAGCGCTGGCACTGGATTCCACTGGCGCGCTTGCAGTGTCACACGAACTGAACCACCAAAACGCTAAGAAGATAACGACTAGCGGGTAATACTTCTTCACCAAGCAATCCCCTCTTTGTGATCTAATCCCAGCATTTCATTAGTTTTGCTAAATGGCTTAGATGCAAGAAATCCTCGGTGCGCACTCAGCGGACTTGGATGGGTAGACATCACGACTCGTTCACTTGCGAACTTGGGTGCGTAACTCTGCGCTGCCTTACCCCAGAGGATCGCCACCACTTTTGGATTAACGGCAAGAACTACATCCAAGATGTTGGCCACAACACGGTCCCAAGGTAACCCAACATGGGAATTACTCGCCCCATGAACTGTGGTCAAAGTCGTATTTAGAAGTAGGACGCCTTGGGCGACCCAACGCGAAAGATCTGGCGACGTCAATGACGAATGGCCAATGTCCGTCTCAACTTCCTTAAGAATGTTGCGAAGCGAACCTGGGAGCGGACTAGTTCCTGGTGGTACCGCAAACGCTAACCCCACTGCATGTTCTGCATTAGGGTACGGATCTTGGCCAAGGACGAGGACTTTAATTTCTTCTGGCGCCAGAGTAAGCGCGGCGAAAATGCACTCCCACTCCGGCACAACTATTTCGCCATTGTCGTTAGCGATTTGGAGGTACGCGCTTATTTCAGAAAGGTCCTCGCGGCAAATTTCCAAATGCTCGCGCCACGGCTCTGGAATAAGATTCCAAAGTTCCCGTGCCACAGTGTTAAACCAAGCTAGGAGCCCATTGTCCAGCTTGCGCAACTAAAGCGCGCAACTCTTCGACTCCAGCATCCTCAAGCGTGTTAAGTGGCGCACGAGTCTGCGCACAGGGCGCACCAAGAAGTCCCATCAGCGCCTTGGTCTTTGCAATGTAACGACCTGATTCAATGTGTTGCAAAATTGGCAACACCGCATCGTATGCAGCTGCGCGCGTTTGCGGATCCATGATTGCAAGGTGTGCTTTAGGTAAGGCATTGGCCATTCCGCCAATCCAACTTGTTACACCAGCATCCATAAAGCTCTTACTGTCAGCGTCAGCGCCACAAACAATTTCAATTCTTCCGGCGTAGCGGGATTTAAACATCGGGATGCGACCTAGATCCCCTGATGCTTCCTTGATACCCAGCACGTGTTCATTATCAGCCAACAAATCCAGAGACTCCTGGTCAAACTGCACACCCGTTCGCGCTGGATAGTCATAAAGCACCGAAGGCAATTTCACTGAATTGATTACTGCGTTCACATGCTTGGCAAGTTCACCTGAAGTTGGCAACACGTATGCAGGTCCAGCAACCATTAAGCCGTCTACTTTCAACTCGGCAGCTAATTTAGTTTGCTTAATTGCCTCACCGGTGGACATGCCACCGATGCCTGCAAGAACTGGGACTCGACCTTTTACTTGGGAAACTATGGTGCTGATGACCGTCTTACGTTCCTCAAAAGTTAGGGCGTAAGCCTCACCTGTTGTGCCGGCTGCGACTATCCCAGAGAGATTATTTGCCAGCATGACTTCAACTAAGTGCGCAATGCCTTTAGCGTCAACGTCACCGGAGCTATCAAAGGGTGTAACTAGCGGAACGTGTACTCCATCGAGATTCATCGAGTTCTCCAAACTTGTATTCTTAAGTGTGCAAACCCCAATCTACTCTCAGGAAACTGAAGGTGGGACACATCCCCATATTCGAACTTTTCATGCCCGACATGGACGGATGTCAGCTCGTCGGGATCACGCCTTGAGCGTGCTGCTTCCGCCAATGGAGATCCGCGATTTACCCCGACCCATAGATCTACGCGAAACATTGGGAACAACCGAGGTCATTATTGATTTCGGCAGTGGCATGGGAGACCACACCTTGGAGTTTGCCAGTTCCCAGAACAAAGTTGGCGTATTGGCCATTGATGTTCACACTGCAGGTCTTTGCGAAGTGGCGCAAACCGCTCATGAATCTGAATTGAAGAACATTCGAATACATCATGGTGATGGGATCGACGTGCTCCGTGACTGGTTGCTTCCAAATTCTATTGCTGAGATTCATATTCTGTTTCCAGATCCGTGGCCTAAAATTCGACACAATAAGCGGCGGTTGATTCAACCGGAATTCTTGAACTTAGCTGGTGAAGCATTACAACCACAAGGCTTAGTGCATTTCGTAACCGATGATGACTCTTACTTCGAGCATGCGAAGCTAGTGTTTACCAACAGTTTAAATTTTGAAACATCTAACCACGAGTGGGATATACCTATGACCACCTACCATAAACGAGCATTACGACTTGGTCACACTATTTCACAGCAAAGTTTTAGAAAACTAACTCCGAGCTAACACTTCTTCAATAGCCATTAGGATCTCATTCCAATTGGATGCGAATCCTGGATGTAGATCCAAATCCTGCACTTTGGAAATCTCGATCCAGTCAGCAAGTTCCGCCTCTTCGTTGGTAACGAATTCGACATCACGGGAAATTAACGCAATAACCGTGTGGTAATGCCAATCATCATGATTCGTCCACATGTTGTCGTGAACAACTTCTACTAACGATTCATCGATTGCTAATTCTTCGCGCATCTCGCGCAACGCTGATTCAATCGCACTCTCATGTGAATCGCGCGCGCCGCCTGGGATACCCCAAACTCGACCGCCATGTGTCCACTCCGCGCGCAATTGCATCAAAACTGATCTTGAAGTTGTATCAAGAAGCACCACTCCGGCTGCGCCGTGCAGTCCCCAATGCTGGGAACCACATTGGCAGTGCACCCAGCCATCACCATCGCGTAAAGCCACTATTGATATTCCTTAAGAATGTGCGCCAGCATTTGCCAACGCCATCTGTACTAATTGATCTTGGCCACCAGTCATTTCGGCGCGAACATTTTGTGACATGGCTTCTTTCGGGGTGAGCCAAACTAAATCCAAGGCATCCTGACTTGGTGCGCAGTCGCCTTTAACTGGGACTAAATAAACCAAGGAAACTGCGTGCTGTCGAGGATCATGAAAACCTGAAACATCTGGGTCTGGAAAGTACTCAGCGACAGTAAAAGGCGCTGGGTTTGTGGGCAGCTGCGGTAACGCTAAAGCGCCCAAGTCTTTTTCAATGTGGCGAAGCAGCGCGTCACGAATTCGCTCGCCATGAAGCACTCGACCAGATATCAAAGCCCGACTTATTGATCCATCCGGGCGACCCCGAAGAAGTAACCCAACCTTCGTGATGCGACCTGCTTCATCCACGCGTACGGGAATCACATCTAAATAAACAATTGGTAACCGGGCGCGCGCCAAATTCATGTCCTCGGCGCTTAACCAAGTTGGAATGGTATCGGTTACGTTCGTCACGTTCTTATTATGTCAATGCATTGTCGATTAGGAACCATGGGAGCAAAGTTAATCCTTGGATCTGCGACCTCTACTTGGTGATTTCCCTTGGGCATACCAGCGTTCATCACCGTACTCAACTACCAGAGGGATCCCAAAAGCTTCTGACATTGGCTCGCTACTTACCACTTCTGGCACCTCGCCCATGGCGCAGACCTGACCACTCTTGAGCAACAGCGCATGCGTAAAGTTTGGTGGAATCTCTTCAACGTGATGAGTTACCAAAACCAAACTTGGCGAAGCTGGATCGCCAGCAAGTATTGCCAACCTGGCAACTAAGTCTTCTCTGCCACCAACATCTAGGCCGGCGGCAGGCTCATCCAAAATTAGCAATTCTGGATCACACATAAGTGCCCTGGCAATTGAAACTCGTTTGCGTTCACCCTCGGAGAGATTTCCAATTCTGCGGTTAGCCAAGGTGAGCAGTCCCCAGGCGGAGATCAAATCATGTGCCCGACTTCGATCAACCTCGTCGTATCGTTCGCGCCACCTGCCCGTAATTCCGTAGGCAGCGGTTTGCACGCTGTCAAAAACTGTTTCACTCGCTGGCAACAGTGCGGCAACAGCAGCGCTGGAAATTCCAACTAGAGTTCGCAACTCTCGCATGTCTGTTTTTCCAACTTGGTAGCCAAGGATGCTTGCTTGTCCGGTTGTGGGATGCATATATCCAGAGCACACTTGCATCAGCGTCGTTTTGCCCGCTCCATTTGCGCCCATGACGACCCAGCGTTGCCCGCGGGCAACTTGCCAGGATACGTGACTCAATATTTCAGTGGCACCACGACGCACCGTAACATCACTTAACTCCAGAACCTCGGACACGAGATAAATCTATCGGCTGCGAGATTCCCGTAAGGTAGCCACATGCCAGCTGCGCCCACCACACCGATCGCAGTAATCATGGCTCTTTGGCTAAATGCAGCCCGAAGCGAACTAGTGTCGGCAACTGACGCAGCAAATGCATGCGAGACCCTGGCAGATCAAATGGGGTATGAGCTGGCGAGTGAACCGATCCATCCCACGATGTATCCAATACTGGATCTTGTATCCGCAGCGATGAAAAGTGCTGTTCCAGTTACTGTGGCGTTGCCAGTTTTTGGTGACCCTGCTGGCGTGCCAGCTAACGTGCTAGCCCAGATTGATCCAGGGTCTGGCGTTGTCGCAATTAACGCAAATTTGTTATTGGCCCAAACTCCAACGGGTGACTGGTTGATATTCGAAACGCCTCACAACATCGCATTTCAAGATTTGAACCATGCGCGCCGGCAACTCAATGAATCCATTTCGCTAGCCACCGAGTTTCTTGCTAGTGCTCAACTGATTGGTGATAGCACTGAGGTTGAGGAGGAGTTGCGTAACTTTAGATTGCTGCATTTGCCGCCAAGTCTGGCGTCACGCAATGTGGCAGCCCTGGAACTTGCTGCCAGGATTCGAATTGTTGCTAACAATGCCGTTCAGACATCGATGGCTATTGCCTCGCCTAGTACTGATCGAAAACGAATCGAGATGCTGCAAACTTTGGACCGGCAAGCTCGTGAACTTTTACAAGCAATCGCGCTTGGTTAGTAGAATTTTGTTCCTACGGACCGCCTTGGCTGTGTTTACTTCAGCCCAGCTTTCCTACGGACCGCCTTGGCTGTGAACTCCACCATCTACGTGAATGATCTCCCCCGTTGTTGCTGGGAACCAATCTGAGAACATTGCAATGCAAGCTTTTGCAGTTGGAATTGGATCTGAAGTGTCCCAACCAATTGGCGCGCGACGTTGCCACATCGGACCAAACTCATCAAATCCAGGTATGCCCTTAGCGGCAGTTGTATAAAGCGGACCAGCAGCGATTAAATTCACGCGGATTTTTTCGGGTCCTAAGTCTCTAGCTAAATAACGACAGGTCGATTCGAGCGCAGCTTTAGATACGCCCATCCAGTCGTAATACGGCCAAGTAACAGTGGCATCGAAATCGAGTCCAAGTAATTGTCCGCCCCGTTCTTTCATTAACGGAAGCGTGGCTATGCCCAGTGACTTAAATGAAAATGCGGACACTTCAAGCGCTACTTTGACGTCATCCCATTTGGTGTTCAGGAAATTTCCACCCAGTGCGGCCTCGGGCGCAAATGCAATGGAGTGCAGGACGCCGTCCAAATATGGAACATGCTTTTGTACTTCACTAGCCAAATTTGCTAAGTCTTCGTCGCTTGTCACATCAAGTTGTACTAGTGGCGCTTCCGTCGGTAAGCGCCCAGCGATTCGCTTTGTTAATCCAGCTGCGCGACCGAAAGAAGAAAGCACCACATTCGCGCCCTGCTCTTGCGCCAAGCGCGCCACATGAAATGCGATTGAGGAATCGGTTAAGACACCAGTGATAAGTAAATTCTTGCCCTCGAGAATGCCCATAGTGCTTTAGTGTCCCATACCAAGACCGCCATCGACAGGAATGAGTGCTCCTGTGATGTATTGCGCCGCTTCAGAGGCCAGAAAAACTACGGTGTTAGCAACTTCAGTTGCATTGCCATATCTACCAAGTGGAATGTTGCCAACGATCTGCGCTTTTCGCTCATCACTAAGTTCTGCAGTCATGTCAGTATCAATAAATCCAGGTGCAACAACATTTACCGTGACATTTCTTGGACCGTGTTCGCGCGCAAGTGATCTAGCAGCGCCAACTAAGCCAGCTTTTGAGGCGGCGTAATTAACCTGTCCGGCAGAACCCATAAGTGCTACCACGCTGGAAATGAAAATGATGCGTCCCGACCTAGCTTGAGTCATAGCGCGGGAAGCCCGGCGGGCCACTCTGATTGCGCCGACCAAGTTCGTGTTGAGCACATCATCAATATCTTCATCAGACATGCGCACTAGTAGTTTGTCGCGGGTAATTCCGGCATTAGCTACCAAGACTTCAACTGGTCCAAAATTGGCTTCAACTTGAGTGAATGCGGCTTCAACACTTGCTGTATCCGATACATCGCAAGTCACCACGTTTAATCCTGCAACCGGTTCGCCACTTCGACTGGTCACAATTACAGTGTCTCCGTTGGCTAGGAATTGATTCGCGATCGCTAAACCAATTCCTCGATTACCACCAGTAACCAACACGATTTTTGACATGAGATAAGGGTATCGCCTGAAAACCTGATCCATGGCTAGGGTAAGAGAACCCAGAAAGATGTGGATTTATGATTCAATTTGCAATTCCAACACCGCCAAGTGAACTCGCGAACGTGGCGCTTTCAACTGCGACCGCGCTCGGCGCTACTGTCGCGCAATTCAGAGTTGCCGCTCACGATTCTCGCGGAGTCTCGCTCCGTGATGGTGAGGTCGAGAACATCGGCGCTGACAAAAGTATTGCTATGAGCGTTCGAGTTGTTCACGGTGGTGCTTGGGGCTTTGCTGCAACGACCGATTTATCCAGTGCTGGAGCAAAGGACGCAGCTAACCGAGCAGTCAGCATGGCAAAACTCAGCACTCTAGTTGCAATTGACGAAGTTGTTCTCGCAGATGAGCCTAAGCACGGCAAACAATCCTGGACGCTACCAATCGAGATCGATGCGTTTGCGAAGTCTGATGAAGAAATTATTGATTTTCTGCAGCACTGGAACGCAAAAGTTTCTAGCTCGTCAATAGTTAGTCACATTGAAAGCAATGTTGCGATGGGTCGAGATCGAACTTTTTACGCAGATCTGGTCGGAAATGAAATTACCCAACAACGAGATCGCATCTCTGCGGCTCTAACAGCAATCCATGTCAGTGATTCTGGCTTTGATGACATGCGAACTTGCGCGCCGCCGGCAGGACGAGGCTGGGAATATCTAACTGGAACCGGTTGGGATTGGGACTCGGAGATTGCGCAGTTACCTGAATACCTCGCCGAGAAAGTAAAGTCGCCATCAGTAATTCCCGGCGCGATGGACTTGGTTATTGACCCAACTAATTTGTGGCTAACTATTCATGAGTCAATTGGGCATGCAACTGAACTAGACAGAGCGCTTGGATACGAGGCAAATTACGCTGGCACTTCATTTGCCACCATCGACAAATTGGGTGTCTTTAAATATGGCTCGCCCATTATGAATGTAACTGGTGATCGAACTGCTGATCATGGTTTATCTACCGTGGGATTTGATGATGAAGGCGTTAGCGCCCAGAGCTGGGATTTAATCAAGGACGGAATTTTGGTTGGCTATCAGACAGATCGATCTATTGCCAGCAAGATTAATATGAAACGTTCTAACGGATGCGCTTTCGCAGATTCTGCATTGCACTCCCCGATCCAGCGCATGCCCAATGTCTCATTGCAGCCAAGCACTGATGCCACCACCACTGCGGATTTGATAGCTGATGTGGAATCAGGAATCTACATAGTTGGTGACAAATCCTGGTCTATCGATATGCAACGGTTTAACTTTCAGTTCACCGGGCAGAGATTTCACGAAATAAAGAATGGGAAGATTGTTGGTCAACTAAAAGATGTTGCTTACCAATCAAAGACTCCGGACTTCTGGGGCGCTATGCGAAGGATTGGTGGAGCAGGAACGTACCTCCTAGGTGGCGCCTTAAATTGCGGCAAAGGCCAACCTGGGCAAGCTGCGCCAGTAAGTCATGGCTGCCCATCGGCACTGTTCACCGGAATAAATGTACTTAACACCAGAGATGAGAGCGGCGC
>JASJMK010000063.1:0-6763 GCA_037619625.1 Actinomycetes bacterium | reverse complement strand
CGGAAATGGTGTGCACTATGACACTGAAGCGCAACGTCGCCCACTATTGCAATCACTAGTTCTAAATCAAACTTTGCCAATGTCTTTTGCAACCGATGATCATGCTGCAATTGTTTACGAAGGAACAGACCCAGTTGAAGTAGTGGTTGACGCGGCCGATAGCAAAGCAAAGGCTTATCGCGTCGAATTAGTTGCTGGCGAGGTCAAGGAAACTATTTTGGCGCCAGGAGCAATTAAGTAATTCTTGCAGGGCTAATTGACTCCAAGCTCGTTAGAGATCATCGGTCATAAGGGCTTCAGCTGCGCGTCGACCACTTGCCAGGGCTCCGTCAATAGATGAAACCTGTCGGTAGTCACCGCATATGTAGACGCCCTGTGAAAGCCTCACATCTTGGGATATATCGTGCGGCGCGCTCATCATTGGTAATGCATCTGGAATTGGATATGTTGCCACATGAGTCCAGCCACGAGTTGGAACTCCGTATAGAGACCTTAGGTGTGAACGAACTTTAAGTTCTGCTTCCACAGAATGGTGAACGCCAAGAGCTGAGGAGGAAATTAGGGTTCGATTTTCTGATGCGTACGACGGAGCACTATTACTCATGACAACAGTGTTCACTAATGGACGTGAAGGATCGTTGTGCATTCCATTAAATTTCTTTCCATCAACAACAAGAGTGCTTTTGCCATCAGTTAATTCCGAACCACTGCAGTCAGCTAAGTGATACCAGGTGGTAACAGAGTTACTGGCTGGAACCTTAAGGCTCGGAATTAGAATCGCAGCACTTCTTGCATTGGTAGCTATCACTACTGATCGAGTTCGGATGTCTCCTTGATCGGTGCGAACCATGGTTTGGGCAACTGCTGTTGCTGTGACACCAAAATTTATGCTTTCCTGTGGCAACTGCGCGGCGAGTTGAGTTGGAATCGCTTGCATCCCATCTCGAGGAACTCCAGGTGTACCTGAAATAAATGACTTCAGCGCAATGTCGAAAAACCTTTTCGAAGTTGCTAATTCACCCTCTAAAAAAACTCCCGCTAAGAAGGGCCGAAGCAGTTGTTCCGTTAGCTGGTTTCCAAATTTTGCCCGCAAGAAAGCATCGGTGCGCTGGTCGTAAGTATTGGAACTTTTTTTGGAAAGCACTAAGCCAAGTGCGTAACGAGCAAATTTTAATTTGGCTGAGATTTTTCCAACTGGTGCTAGCAAACTGTCAACAGCCCAAGTTGGTTCGCGTTTTGGATCTGCCATTTTGTAGGCACGGCCATCGATAGAAACAATGACACCTGGCGAAAAACTCTGAAGGGCTAAAGAATTTAAATCAAGGACACTCGCACCCTCGGTGTATGACGGATTGTAAAGCTGAAAACCGCGATCCAATAAAAGACCATCAACGCGATCTGTTCGAATGCGCCCACCTGGAGCATCACCTGCGTCAATGACACAAACATCGCGGCCCGCAATTGCTAGTCGCCGGGCAGCTGCTAGTCCGGCTAACCCAGCGCCAATAATTACGACATCGGTGCTTTTGGGAATAGTGGACATGGTAATTACTTTGCAGCCAGGGTGCGCATCGCACTTTCAATGTCAGCATCTTGGAATTTAAATCCAGCATCGAGTAATACTTTAGGAAGTACTCGAGTGCTTCCTAGAACCTCTTGTGAAAATTCTCCCAATACTGTCTGCAGAGCTAAAGCTGGAACTGGAAAAATCGCTAATCGCTTGAAGACTTTAGACATTGCCTTAGTGACTTGAGCATTGGTGGCAGGTAGTGGTGCGGTTAAGTTAACTGGTCCACTAATACTTACTTCCGAAATCAAGAACTTTAGAGCCGCAATTTCATCACGCATTGAGATAAATGACCAATATTGTTTTCCGGATCCAAGTTTTCCACCGACACCCAATTTGAACAATGGAAGTAGTCGACTCCAGGCGCCGCCATTTTTAGCGGCAACTAAGCCGGTGCGAGCATGAACTACTCGAATACCGGCATCACGAGCTGGCTGGGCCGCGGCTTCCCAGGCCACCACAACATCTGCTAAAAATCCAGAGCCAGGACCGGCAGATTCGTCAACAGCTCTGTCTGCGGTATCGCCGTACCAGCCAATAGCACTACCGGCAATAAACACCTTCGGCTTAACTTGCGCAGCAGTTCGGGCAAGCAACGAAGTGGAATCCACTCGAGAACTTAAAATTATCTGCTTATATTTTTCAGTCCAGCGATGATCGCCAACTCCAGCGCCCGCAAGATTTATAAATACTTCGCTACCTGCAAGTGAAGTTGAATCAATTTCGCCGGTTGCGGGATCCCAAAACACTTCAGTACTAGCCACTGGCTTACGTCGCACTAATCTAATTACTTCATGTCCATCTTCACGAAGCGACTTGACCAGTTCGGTTCCAATGAGACCTGAAGAGCCCGCAATTACAATTCGCATACTTCTACCTTGCTATGAACGAGCCACTTCGGCTAGTTGAGATTACAGACCTAAGTCCGCTTCGAAGGCGCCTTCTTCAAGCCGAGCTTTTATCGCGGTCAAGAATCGAGCAGCATCTGCGCCATCAACTAAGCGATGATCATAAGTTAAGGACAGATAAACCATTTGACGAATCGAAATTACATCAGCGCCCGTGTCATCAGTAGTCACCACTGGGCGTTTAACCACAGCTCCGGTACCAAGAATGGCAACTTGTGGCTGATTGATGATTGGGGTGTCAAATAGTGCACCGCGACTGCCAGTATTCGTGATTGTGAATGTGCCACCACTTAACTCGTCAGGCGAGAGCTTATTGGTACGGGTGCGCTCAGCTAGGTCACTGATTTTGCGTGCCAGACCACCGATGTTTAAGTCGCCCGCATCTCTGATTACTGGAACCAGTAGGCCACGTGGTGTGTCAACTGCGATGCCGATGTGCTCAGCGTCGAAATAAGTCACAGTTCCAGCTTCTTGATCAATCATGGCATTCACAGTTGGGAAGTGCTTTAGCGCTTCACAAGATGCTTTAGCGAAGAATGGCAGGAACGAAAGTTTTACACCCTCACGAGATTCAAAATCCACTTTGGAGCGATTGCGAAGTGAGGAAATTCGCGTTACATCCACTTCAACAACAGAAGTTAATTGCGCTGAAACTTGAAGAGATTCAACCATTCGTTCCGCGATTACTTTACGAAGCCTTGTCATTGGTTCGGTGCGACCACGAAGTTCCTCGGCTGCCTGTGGCACCGGTGTCGTGCGAGTAGTTGGAGCAGACGTTGGCGGTGCGGGCGCAACATGAGGCTTTGATTCCACTGGACGATCTACTGGAACAGCTACTGGCGCAATGGTTGCTGGGGTATTTAGAATGTCTTCTTTTCTAATCCGGCCACCAACTCCGGTGCCAGTAACGGATGATAAGTCAACGCCACGCTCGGCAGCGATTTTACGAACTAGTGGAGTTGCGTAAGCGCCACTGGATGAAGTTGGAGTGGAAACTGGCGCCGGAGTAGAAACGGGCGCAGCAACTGGTGCTGGCGTAGGTACTGGCGCCGGAGTAGAAACTGGCGCTGGAGTAGGTACTGGCGCAGCACTAGGCGCCGGAGTAGAAACTGGCGCAGGTTGCCCAGCGCTAACTGACGAAGCGCCGCCAATAGTTCCAAGTTGCGCGCCAACTAGGGCAACCCCATCTTCGGCAACTGTGATTTCCAGCAGCACGCCAGATACGGGGGATGGAATTTCAGTATCAACTTTGTCTGTTGATACTTCAAGGAGGGCTTCGTCGGCCGCGACGGTATCGCCAATTGCTTTGAGCCAACGAGTTACGGTACCTTCGGTCACACTTTCCCCAAGTGCTGGAAGTAAGACTGGTGTTACGAGTCCTGTTTGCGCTGTCGCAGCAGGTGGAGCCGCAACTTCTGGTGCTGGTTTTACTTCAACAACTTCAGGAGCAACCACTGGCGCTGCGGCAGGAGTTGCAGCGGGGGTAGCAACTGGCGCAGCATCAACTTGCGCACTAGAAACTTGCGCACTAGCACTGCCAGTTTCGGAAATTATGGCAAGTGCCCCGCCAACTAGAACTACAGCATCTTCGCCAGCAACGATTTCGGTCAAAATACCGCTCACTGGTGATGGAATTTCAGTGTCTACTTTGTCGGTGGATACTTCAAGTAATGGCTCGTCAGCGGCAACAGTATCGCCAACTGCTTTTAACCAGCGGGTAACTGTTCCTTCGGTTACGCTTTCGCCCAATTGGGGCATGGATACCGTAGTGGACACTGTGCCATTACTCCTTTTACTAGGTTTCTTAAGGTTATCGGTTAAGCGTGGGCATGTAGCGGCTTACCAGCCAACGCCATGAACGCTTCTCCCATTGCTTCATTCTGAGTTGGATGGGCGTGAACTAGGGGAGCGACATCAGCTGCCGTTCCTTCCCAGTTGTAAATCAGTTGGGCCTCACCTATTAGTTCGCCAACGCGGGAGCCGATCATGTGAACGCCAATTACAACGCCATCACTTTTCTTGCGAATCAGCTTAATAAACCCGGCAGTTCCCAGAATTTGGCTCTTGCCATTTCCACCCAAGTTGTATTCATAAGATTCAATCTCGCCAAATTTTTCCTGAGCTTGAGCTTCGGTTAGTCCAATGCTGGCAATTTCTGGTTCGCTGTAAGTTACGCGCGGGATGCCTAATTCATCAATCGTTGCTGGCGCTAGTCCAGCGATCTCCTCGGCTACGAAAATTCCCTGCTGGAATCCACGATGAGCAAGTTGTAAGCCAGGCACAATGTCGCCAACTGCGAAAATACCTGGGACATTTGTGGCTAGCCGATCTGAAGTTAAAACAAATCCACGATCAACATTGACGCCTTGTTCTTCATAACCAAGACCTTCAGTACGAGGTCCGCGGCCAACTGCTACCAGCAGCAGTTCAGCGGAAAAAGTTTCGCCAGATTCTAAAGTGATTGTCACACCAGATTCGTTCTGTGTTGCGCCCTGGAATCGAACGCCGGTCTTAAAGTTAATTCCACGTTTGCGATAAGCACGTTCCATAGCCTTTGTAACTGCGGCGTCTTCAGCTGGAACTAAAGTTGGCAAACCCTCGATGATTGTCACATCGACACCGAATGACTTCCATACGGATGCAAACTCAACACCAATAACCCCGCCACCCAAAACAATTACGCTCTTGGGCACGTAGTCGATCAATAGCGCTTGATCACTTGTCATTATGCGACCAGAAATTTCTAAGCCGGGAAGTGATTTCGCGTAGGAGCCAGTTGCCAGAACAATGTTTTTACCTTCATAGCGCTGGCCATTAACTTCAACCGCGTTTGTTGCAACAAGTTTTCCAGTTCCTTCAACATATGTAATGTCGCGGCTTTTAACCAAACCCTGCAGACCTTTGTAAAGGCGACCGATCACACCATCTTTATAGGCGTTGACTTTAGCCATGTCGATGCCATTAAAAGTGCTTTGTACTCCGATGCTTTCGCCTTCGCGCGCAGTATCGGCAACTTCCCCCGCATGGAGCAGCGCTTTAGTTGGGATGCAGCCGCGATGCAGGCAGGTGCCACCTAGCTTGTCTTGTTCAATTAGGACAACTGAAAGTCCAAGCTGTGATGCTCGAAGCGCACAGGCATATCCGCCGCTTCCGCCACCTAAAATCACGATATCGTGCATTAATCCTCCGCCAAATTAGGCTCTGCGCCAGCGCCTGTAGAACAGTCTTTCACGCTTCCACGCACGAATATATTCCGGGTCTAGTCGAATCGATTAAAGTTCGACTGTTCCTTCCATCACATCTTCAATAAAGGCAACCATGGTTCGAATTCCAAAGCCGACTGCGCCTTTATGGGTGTAACCCCAAGGGCTGCCTGGGTTAAATGCCGGTCCAGCGATGTCAAGGTGAGCCCAAGGCAAACCCTCGGCAACAAAATCTTTCAAGAACCAGCCTGCGGAGAGCATTCCACCCTCGCGCGAACCAATGTTGGCGATGTCAGCAACTAGAGAATCAAGTTCTGGTCTTAGTTCTTCGGGAAGTGGCATAGTCCAAAATTCCTCACCAGCGCGATCAGCGCTAGCTTTAATGCCATCGCGCACGACTTGATCGCCCATGACGCCAGCAGTTCGAAGGCCTAATGCGACTACGGCTGCGCCAGTAAGAGTTGCTATGTCAAGCACAACATCAGGATCATCTTCGGCAGCTCGCACCAGTGCATCGGCCATAACAAGGCGGCCTTCCGCGTCAGTGTTAAGTACTTCAATAGTGCGACCGCCGTATGTTGTAATGACATCGCCTGGTCGTTGCGCGCCGCCGCCAGGCATATTCTCAGCACAAGCTGCGTAGGCAGTTACTGCAACATCCAGTTCCAAATCTGCAATTGCGCGAATCGTGGATATCACCGCGGCCGCACCTGACATGTCATCCTTCATGTGGTGCATATTCGCAGGAGGCTTAAGTGAAATTCCGCCGGTATCAAATGTGATGCCTTTTCCAACTAAAGCCACATGCTTGGTGGCATCCTTGGGACGATATTCCATACGAATTAAACGTGGTGGGCGAGTGGATCCTTGACCCACTCCCAAAATTCCACCGTAGCCGCCAGCAGCGAGTGCTTTCTCATCAAGAATTTCAATTTTTACTTTTGTTCCTGACAAAAATGCTTTAGCTTCGCGAGCAAGATCGGCTGGTGCTAAATGTAACGGCGATGCATTTATTAGGTTTCGAGCGAAATTGATTCCTTCCGAAAGCACCTGCGCACGCGCCAATGCGTCTCGGTATTCGCTGG
>JASJMK010000062.1:0-2658 GCA_037619625.1 Actinomycetes bacterium | reverse complement strand
ACACTTGCAGCCAGAGTCCATGGCCCAACTACTTGAATCTTAAAGTCGCCGGCAAAACCTTCGTAAACTGCTTCAATCTCATCTAAGTCCTGGCTCATAAAGGATGCTGCGCGCAACATATCTTTTCCACGCGCGCTCGTTAAGCGCCAACCCATTGGAACTGTGGATACCGAAAAATCATTTGCCACCTGAGAAATTAATCCCATAGTGCGCCCAATCATTTCCGCGCCAGGGCCACGTTCTGGAAGTTCAGCTAAATGCGGGAAGTCCGGACAGACATCGCGAATAGTCACGGCAACTTCGTGGACGTCAATTCCTGGCCAAGCACCAACACCAGTAACGGCTGCAGGTTGCACTACAAAGACGCTGATCGGCGCGAACGCGAAACTGTTGCGCTGCCAATAACGCGAGTTCCGTCATACATCACAGCTGCTTGGCCCGCGGCAAGTCCGCGCAGGGCTTCATCCAGCTGGATGGTCACCATGTTCTCGTCATTAAGGTAAACCGTTGCAGGCAGAGCATCACCGTGTGCGCGGATTTGTACGTGAATCCGATCGCCATTTGCAGGAAGTTCCCCCGCCCAACGCGGCTTAATAGTTTCAATCAAATCAATTTCAAGAAGAACTGGTGGCCCGATCATCACTAAGTTTTTTGATACGTCAACATCAACAACATATCGACGCTCACCATCTCCAGTTGGATTTCCAAGTGCAAGTCCGCGGCGCTGACCAACAGTGAAGGCATGCGCGCCAGCGTGAGTGCCAACTTTATTTCCGGTCTCCGCATCAATTACTTCACCTGGCACAGATTCGATCTGACGAGATAGCCAACCCGCAGTATCACCATCAGGAATAAAGCAAATGTCGTGACTATCCGGTTTGGCAGCTACTAAAATTCCACGGGCCTGAGCTTCGGCGCGTACCTCAACTTTGGTGCTATTACCGAGCGGAAACATCGAATGGGCAATTTGTTCCGCGGTTAATACGCCAAGTACATAGGACTGGTCTTTCAGCGGATCAATAGCACGGTGAAGTTCTGGTCCACTTGGACCTTGAAAAACTTGCGCATAATGGCCAGTGCAAACTGCATCAAAACCAAGTGCCATGGCGCGCTCTAACACTGCTTCGAATTTGATGCTTTCGTTGCATCGCAAACATGGGTTAGGAGTGCGTCCTGCTGCATATTCAGAAATAAAGTCTTCAATTACTTTTTCTTGGAATTCCGAAGAAAGGTCCCAAACATAAAATGGCGCACCCAGCATGTCAGCAGCGCGAAAAGCGTCGTTGGAATCTTCGATAGTGCAGCAACCTCGGGCGCCGGTTCGGTGCGACTGTGGATTGCGGGAAAGTGCCAAATGAACAGCAGTGACATCGTGGCCGGCATCAACAGCGCGGGCTGCCGCAACGGCTGAGTCCACGCCACCAGAAAGTGCAGCAAGTACTTTCATTAGACACGCACCGGCGCAGTAGTTACTTTAGGAACTCCGGCTCGCTTGGCCCGCGCGATTGCACTGGGTAATGCTGCGATTAGTTCATCAACATCTGCTTGCGTGGAATTCCAACCTAAACTAAACCGCAACGTGCTTCGGGCTTGATCCTCATCTGCACCCATCGCCAACATGACGTGTGACGGTTGTGGTACGCCAGCATTACATGCGGAACCAACGGAGCATTCAACGCCTTGGGCATCAAGGAGCATCAGTAGCGAATCTCCAAGGCATCCTGGGAAAACAAAGTGTGCATTATTTACTAGGCGATTAGTTATCGCGCCACTGTAAGTAGCATCTGGCGCAATCTCTTTGACGCGCTTAACTAAGTCATCGCGCAGAGAAGCTACTCGAGCAACAGTTTCTGATTTTCTGGCGGTTGTTATTTCTAGGGCAGCTGCAAATCCAACTATCGCTGGGGTGTCCAATGTGCCAGAGCGAACATCGCGTTCTTGGCCACCACCATGTATCAAAGGTGTGACATGACAATCACGACTAATAATTAATGCACCAATTCCATGCGGGCCGCCCACTTTGTGCGCCGAAACACTCATTGCGCAAACACCAAGTTTTGAAAAATCTAAATCAAGCCAGGCCGGAGCTTGAACTGCGTCAGTGTGAAATCTGATTCCAAATTCTCGCGTTACCTCAGTCAAAGCTGCGATGTCATTAATCGTGCCAACTTCGTTATTTGCCAGAATCACACTTACTAAAGCAACGTCCGTTGGATCCGGGCCTAGTGCTTCGCGAAGCGCTGCTACCGTGATTTCGCCATTGACATCAGATTTAATCCAAGTAACTTCAAAACCCTCAAACTCGCCGAGCCAGCGAACTGGGTCAAGTACTGCGTGATGTTCCGTACTTCCCGCGACAATTCGGTTTCGACGTGGATCTTTAGTGCGCTGATCCCAAGCAATTCCCTTAATTGCAATGTTGTTAGCTTCGGTGCCACCGGCCGTGAAAACAACTTCGGCAGAACCGCAACCCAATGCGCTTGCAACGCGCTCGCGGGATTCCTCAACTTGGCGTCGGGCTTTACGACCAGAGGCATGAAGCGAGGACGGATTACCAGGTTTACCCAGCAACTCGGTCATGGCCGCAACGGCCTCCGCAAGCATTGGGGTCGTTGCAGCGTTATCTAAATACGCCACGTTCTTATTCTAGTTGAGTTA
>JASJMK010000061.1:0-22819 GCA_037619625.1 Actinomycetes bacterium | reverse complement strand
CGCAGCAACGGGCGCTAAGTTATTACTCTTTACGGTTCGTGAAATCAGCAACCCACAAACTAAAACCCAACATTATTGGAATCAAAGGTTTGGCCCGTTTAACGAGAATGTAAAACGAGTTGCTGAGCTACATGGAGCCACTGTCATGGATGCGAACTCACAAGAAGTTTTCGGTGACCCGCGCATGCTCGCCTCGGATCGTTTACACCTGTCCTCCGAAGGACATCGCCGCGTTGCCGCTGCAATATTAAAGACCATGGGGCTTCCGTATGACGATGACTGGAAAGATGCGATGCCGGCGTATCGCCCAACTCCAGCGCCACTTCGCGCAATTGGATCTGTTGTGTGGGGAGTGGCATTTTTAGTTCCGTGGGCGATACGGCGGATAACGGGAAAGTCATCTGGAGATCGCCGGGTGGCAAAATATCCAGGTCTTACTTCTTGGCCACCAAGTCAGTTACTTTTTTCTGGCACAATAGACAAGTGAAAGAAACTATTGCTGCGGGTGTGCGTTCGACTAAGCAGCGGGCAGCAGTTGCCGCGATTCTGACAACTATTTCAGATTTTCGATCTGCCCAGGAAATTTACGGTCTGCTCCAAGATGCAGGCGATTCAATCGGACTTTCAACGGTGTATCGCACGCTGCAGGGTATGCAGAGTTCGGGCGAAGTTGATGTAGTTTTGCGAGCCGATGGCGAATCTATGTATCGACGGTGTACAGATGGACATCATCATCATTTAGTTTGTCGAGCTTGTGGTCATACCGAAGAAGTAGAAGGACATGCAGTAGAGGACTGGGCTGATTCAGTAGCCTCACAATTTGGTTTCACTGATGTGGATCACACCCTAGAAATCATGGGGCTTTGCAAAGCTTGCTCGTAGTTGAATCTTGTTGTTAATGCCGATGCGGTGATTGCTCTTGAATTTCATGGCGATGCCGTAAGTGCAGTGAAGTTGTAGTCACAGCCAGAATTACAAATACCCCAAGCGCGATCAGCACTATGGTCGGCCCTGGCGGTACATCAACATAGAACGAAACTGTAAGACCACCAATCGCCGAGAAAACACCTATGGCAGAAGCTAACATTCCCGTGGTCTTGAAACTGTGGGTGAGTTGCTGGGCGGCAGCAACTGGCACGATCATGATTGCGCTAACTAGTAACAACCCGACGGTGCGCATTCCAACTACAACTGTTACTGCGGCCATTGCAGTTAGTAGCACACTCATGGCCGTGACTCGAATGCCCTGAATCTTTGCAGTTTCTGTGTCAAGGCTCATGGCGAATATCTGGGTACCAAATTTAGCTAAAACAAGTAACAACGTAATTGCTGCGCCGCCAAGAGCAACGAAGTCTTGCGTTGAAACCGTGGATAGCGAGCCAAACAAGTATTGATTCAGTGCGGTACTTGCTTTACCGCCCGCGAGAGATGTGAGCAAGACTCCGCCAGCAATACCGCCATAGAAAATCAGTGCTAGTGCTAAATCTCCAGCAGCTTTACTTTTATGTCGAACTAATTCAAGAATGAAGGCTCCAAGAATTGAAACTATCAGCGCAGTCAGCACTGGTTCCGTTCCCGTAAGGAATGCCAAGCCAACTCCAGCAATTGCGACGTGGCCCATACCGTCGCCGAGCAGGGCAAGTCTGCGTTGAACTAAAAAAACACCGATGAGTGGGGAAACTAATCCAACGATTACTGCGGCAATAAGTGCACGCTGCATAAATTCATAGGCCAGCATTAGGACTCCATCAAATGCGTGGGCTTCGAGTGCGGATGGCTGTGATGAGAATTTTCTAGTTGCGCCGGAAGTTGCGCAACGGGTCCATCAAAACTGACTCCACCATCTGATAAGACGATAACCCGATCAACATCTTCTTGGAAAATTCCTAATTCATGCGTGATCATGATTACGCAGGCGCCCTTTTTCACCAGGCCACGGACGGCAGTTACGAGCATTTCTTGATTCTGCGAATCTACACCGGCAGTTGGTTCATCAAAAACGTAAATGTCAGCCTGAGTCGCTAGCGCACGCGCTAAAAGCACGCGTCGTTGCTGACCATCAGAAAGTTCGTCTAAGCGATCTTTAGCGCGATCCGGTAGACCAACTTGGGCCAAAGCTGAGGTAACTGCTAACTTCTTATTTTTGCTAGAAATCTTTTTCCGTGGATAGACCAGGGCAGAAGTCACTGTTTCAAAAACTGACACTGGAACGGTTGCGGCATTAATTAATTTCTGCGGCACATAGGCGATGCGGTGCCAGTCTTTGAATTCCTCAATACTTTGACCATGTATTTCTACCGAGCCCTCGTGTCGAGGTAATAAGCCAAGCATTGCTTTTATCATTGTGGTTTTGCCACTGCCGTTGGCTCCGAGAATTGCAATTGTTGTGCCGGGGGAAAAATCAAGGTCAATGTCGCTCAGAATCGACACATCATTAAAAGAAACACACAAATGACGCGCCGAAATACTCGGCGGCGCCATGGCGGAATTTAAAGTCAAGAGCAGCTCTGTCCTTTAATTAGAGTTTTCAGATTTTCTTGCATCACTGTAATAAAGGTATCGGTGGAGCCAGCCGCCAGGCCTTCAATTGGATCAAGTACTGCAGTGGTTGCGCCAGTTTCCGCAGCAACCGTTTCGGCAATCGCGGGGGATACCAAGGTTTCGTAATAGATTGTTGTGATTCCTTGGTCGGTGACAAGTTTTGAAATCTGCGCTAATCGAGCCGGACTCGGTTCACTTTCTGGCGACAAGCCAGCTATTCCAAGTTGCGCGAAACCGTAGGCGCTTGTTAAGTAGCCAAAAGCATCATGGGAAGTTACAAATGTTTTTTGTTGGCAATTTTCTAGCCCCGAGGTAAATTCTGAATCCAGGGCTTCTAGCTTGGAAATAAGTACTTCGGTATTTGCCGTGTAGTAATCCTTGTTTGCAGGAGCTAGCAAACTTAATCGATCACTAACCGCAGTCGCCATCAAAATCATGTTGGCCGGATCTAGCCAAATGTGAGGGTCATACGCATCTGATCCATCAGATGCGGCAAGTAGCGGCACAGCGGTTGCGAGATCTAAAGCTCTAGCTGAATCCTGTGAGGCTATTGCCTGATCTACTGCAGGCATAAAACCTTGAATGTAAATTATCAAAGATGTTTTCTCTAGTTCAGCGACCTGGACTGGAGTCAATTCCATGTCATGCGGTTCGGCGCCAGCGGCAGCAAGAGCAGTTACTTGAACTAGATCTCCACCAATTTCATTAGCGAGAAATTCCAAAGGATAAAAAGCTGCTTGCACCTCCACAACGGATGCGGAACCAGCATCCGCAGGTGTCGCGCCATTTTCAGCGCCAGAACAGGCACTCAAAAACATAGATAAGGAAAGCGCAGTTGCAAAGGTTACGATCCTGAAATTGATGAACACAGTTGTTATTTTACCTTAATGACAATGATTGTCAAATAGGGTATAAATTCCTGATCTAGTAAGTTTTAAAAAGAAACAGCCGGAATTAATTGCCTGAACACCTAGAAACTTAATCGTCTAAACGCCGAAGTACCCTAAGGAATTGAAATGACTCGATTTGTTGATGTGCCAGCAATGGCAAAGCTAATCCAAGATATTGGGATTGCCGAGATCATTTCTGAGCTAGCTGATGTCATAGAAGCTAATTTTGTGCGCTGGGAAGACTTTGACAAGGCTGCCCGCTTTGGCGCCCATAACGAAAAGGGCGTCATCGAATTGATGCCAACATCTAACCGAGAGCGGTATGGCTTTAAGTACGTAAATGGTCACCCAGACAATATCGAGCATGACCTATTTAGCGTGATGGGATTTGGAGTACTTTCCGACATGAGTACCGGCTATCCAATGCTGCTCAGTGAACTCACGCTAGCAACGGCTCTTCGTACCGCAGCAACTTCAGTAATGGTGGCACGCGCCCTTGCTCGCAAGGATTCAAAAGTAATGGCTGTTATTGGTAATGGCGCGCAAGCAGAGTTTCAAGTCCTTGGTTTTCACAAAGTGCTTGGCATAACAAAAATCCAAGCTTTCGATATTGATGATGAGTCAACGCAAAAATTGATCCGTAACCTTGCCGAGTTTGAGGATATAACTGTCATTCACTGTGATTCCGTAGCGGAGGCCGTTAAAGGCGCTGACATCGTGACCACAATTACTGCAGATAAAGCAATGGCGACCATAATTACCCCAGAAATGGTGGAGCCAGGCATGCACTTCAACGCCGTTGGTGGGGATTGCCCGGGAAAGACGGAACTGGCAGTTGGGGTATTGACCCAAGGAAAAGTCTTTGTCGAATTCGAACCACAAACTCGTATCGAAGGCGACATTCAACAACTGCCTGCCGACTCACCAGTGCATCATCTCTGGAAAGTTTTTGCTGGAAATGAAGATGGCCGTGACAACGACGAGCAAGTCACAATTTTTGACTCGGTTGGCTTTGCAATCGAGGATTTCTCAACTTTGGAATACATCTATAAGCAGAGTGTGCAGCGGGGCATCGGCGTGGACATCGAGTTAGTTCCCACTCCAATGGGTCCCAAGGATCTGTATTCCCACACTGGGCGAGGGCGCCTGCGATCCGTAAAAAAGCGCGCGGTTTAGTCAGTTCCAGTTTTAAGATCCTGCTTTATTTCACATAGTGAGACCCTTCTATAACCTGCAAGGTTCACAAAATCGCGACCAGGCTAAATCGTCGATAAAGTACAGGTACAACCGAAAGCATTGGGGTATTTTTCATGGCGTTAGCGACTCGTTTAGCAAACTTAGGTACCGAAACAGCATTTGCAGTTTCGCAAGCAGCAGCTGAATGGGGCTCCAAAGGAAACCGAATATTCCCCTTCCACTTAGGTGACTTAAATATCCCGACCTCAAAAAATATCGTTGAGGCGATGAATCGCGCTATCGCAGATGGCAAAACTGGCTACTGCCCAGGTGCTGGAATTCCGCAGCTTCGAGAGGCACTAGCTGAAAATATCGGCAAAGATCGTGGCCTTTCTTATGATGCCTCAAACGTAGTTATCCAACCTGGTGGCAAGCCCGTTATCACAAAATTTATTCAGACCATCATGAATCCAGGCGATGAAGTGCTTTACCCTAACCCTGGTTACCCAATTTACGAAAGTCAGATTGAATACTTCGGTGGCATTGCAAAACCATATCGCTACGTTGCAACTGGTACTGGATTTAGTATTGACATCGAGCAAATTAAATCCTTGATTACACCTAAGACCAAAGCGATTGTTTACAACGATCTACAAAATCCAAATGGCGCTGAGTCAACTGATGCCGAACGTGAAGCAATCGCCGAAATCGCAATTGCAAATGATCTATACGTGTTATCAGACGAGGCATATTTCGAAATGCGTTATGAAGGAAGCTCCAAGTCAATTGCCTCGCTTCCGGGAATGGCAGAGCGAACTGTAATTCTTTACACATTTTCAAAGAAATTTGCGATGACTGGTTGGCGCCTTGGCGCTGCTATTGCGCCGAAAGAAATTGCCGATGTTATTTCCAAGCTAAATACCAACGATGAATCTTGCACAACTCACTTCGTGCAGTACGGCGGCGTAGAGGCAATTAAGGGAGACCAATCGGCAACTCCGGTAATGCTTAATACTTTGAAGCAGCGCCGGGATACCGCCCTGGATTTACTTCGCCAAATGCCTGGTGTAAAAGTTCATACGCCAGAAGCTGGATTCTATTTATTTCCAGATGTCACTGAAGCCATGGCAAATAAAGGAATTACTGATTTGGGTGAGTTTGCTGAGAAAGCACTTCATGCAACAGGTGTTTCGTTTTGCACCCGTCGCCATTTTGGTCGCCCACAGCCAGGTGAGCAAGAGCAGTACATCCGCCTTGCGTTCTCCGGCATAGATAACAGTGATATTTCTGATGGCTTGAAGTTTATGGGCGAATGGATTGCCGAATAAATGGCCAAAGTCGTCGTAACAGGCAAGATTCCAGCAGGTGGGTTAGCAAGACTTCAAGCTGAGCATGATGTGCTTGCCTGGGAGAGCGATGACGCGATTTCGCGAACTGAGCTTTTGCAGATGGTGGCTGGCGCAGATGCCATAGTTTCGCTGCTCACCGAAAAAATTGACGCCGAACTTCTGGCCGCCGCTGGTCCACAGCTTAAATCTGTATCCAATGTTGCCGTTGGATACAACAACATTGATGTGCCAGCCTGCGAAGAACGGGGAGTCTTGGTTACGAATACCCCGGGGGTACTAACTGAAGCGACAGCGGACATTGCGATGGCACTCATCTTGATGTCTACCCGGCGACTTGGCGAAGGCGAACGCGTAATTCGCGCACAAGAGTCGTGGCAATGGGGCATGTTTTACATGCTTGGCATGGGGTTACAAGGACGCCAACTTGGCATTGTTGGAATGGGTCAAATCGGAATCGCGACAGCTCGCAGAGCAAAAGCATTTGGCATGAACATTGCTTACACTCGACGCTCACCTCTTGAGGCTGATGTCGCGAAAGATCTTGATGCAAAGTTCATGTCAATGGATGAGTTGATCGAATCCAGTGACGTACTTTCGCTGCATTGCCCGTACTCACCAGCTACCCACCACTTGATTAGTGAAAATCAGCTAGCTCGAATGAAGTCAACTGCCTTCTTAATCAACACAGCTCGAGGCCCGATTGTTGATGAGCAGGCGCTAGTAGATGCGCTAAAGTCTGGCCAAATTGCTGGTGCGGGACTGGATGTTTTCGAACATGAACCAAAAGTTAATCCAGGTCTACTAGAACTCGATAACGCCGTTTTAATTCCTCATCTTGGATCAGCGACAGTTGAAACTCGCGCTGCAATGGCAGACATTGCTGCAACGAATGCACTTGCAATCCTCGCCGGACAAACAGCGCCCAATCTCGTCACAAGTTAATACCAATGAAAGCCAAGATTGTTATTGAAGTCCTGGACCAAGATTCTTGGGAGCGACTTCGCGAGATTCGCCTCGCCGCGCTAACTCAAAATCCAGAGGCATTTGGAGCTAAGTTGAGTCTGGAAGCCAAGTATCTGGAAAATCATTGGCGGGAGCGCATGGAGCGAAATACTTTTTGTGTTGCCAGTATTTCTGGAAAAGACGTCGGCGTAATGTTCGTGGAAGATACCCCAGGAGATTTCGGGGTTACTTGCTGGCTAAGTGGTTGCTGGGTTAGTCAAGAATATCGAGGGCAAGGCGTCATGCGAGCATTCGTTGATTTCGTGGATTCTCAAAAATTAGTCCGGAACTGGAGTACCCATGGCTTAGGGGCTTGGACTGATAATCATGGGGCCATAGCTACCTATCAAAAACTTGGGTTTGTTTGCGTGGGGGACCCGCAACCAAGTACGCGACAACCAGGCAAGTTCTATCAGCAAATGGTGCGAACCTCGCCTAAGTAAGTGCTGACATTGGGCGCACCAAACTGCGCAGCGAATGAGGAAGATATCCACAAGCCCTCGCACCAATAGAATGTAGCCATGTCCAAGGTCCTTGCCGCGTTACCCGTTGGTGAAAAAGTTGGCATTGCATTCTCGGGTGGCTTAGATACTTCCGTTGCTGTGGCCTGGATGCGCGCAAAAGGCGCAATTCCATGCACCTATACCGCAGACCTGGGGCAATACGACGAACCAGACATTGCTTCAGTTCCAGCGCGAGCAACTGAATATGGCGCCGAAATCTCCAGACTTGTTGATTGTAAGCAAGCACTCGTAGCCGAGGGCCTAGCTGCAATTGCATGCGGCGCTTTTCATATTCGATCTGGTGGCAAGTATTACTTCAACACCACACCGCTTGGTCGGGCAGTAACGGGAACTTTATTAGTGCGCGCAATGCTGCAGGACAACGTCGATATTTGGGGCGATGGCTCAACTTATAAAGGCAATGATATCGAGCGGTTCTATCGCTACGGTTTGTTGGCAAATCCAAACTTACGCATTTATAAGCCCTGGCTCGATGCTGATTTCGTGCGCGAGCTCGGTGGTCGCAAAGAAATGTCTGAATGGTTAGTTTCCCAAAAGCTTCCTTACCGAGACAGCACCGAGAAGGCCTATTCCACAGATGCAAACATTCTTGGTGCCACGCATGAAGCGAAAAGTCTAGAAAATCTCGACATGTCACTTGAAATAGTGGAACCAATTATGGGCGTTCGTTTCTGGGATGACAGTGTAAAAATCGAAACTGAAGATGTAACAATTACCTACGATCAGGGAATGCCAGTTGCAATAAATGGTAAAGATTTTTTAAACATCGTTGAGTTAATGGACGAAGTAAATGCCATCGGTGGTCGACATGGTTTGGGCATGAGTGACCAAATTGAAAACCGCATCATTGAGGCAAAAAGCCGGGGTATTTATGAAGCACCTGGCATGGCATTACTTTTTATTGCCTACGAACGGCTATTAAGTGCCATCCATAATGAAGACACCATTGCTAGTTACCACGCGCAGGGACGTCAACTCGGCCGGCTACTTTACGAAGGTCGCTGGTTTGACCCACAGGCACTTATGCTTCGGGAATCACTACAGCGCTGGGTTGCCTCGGCAGTAACTGGTGAAGTGACTATTCGCTTACGTCGTGGTGATGATTATTCAATTATTAATACTTGCGGTCCAGCACTTAGCTACCACCCAGAAAAACTTTCTATGGAACGAACTGAAAATGCGGCTTTTGGTCCAACGGATCGCATTGGCCAACTCACTATGCGAAATCTTGACATCGCAGATACTCGGGCAAAGCTTGAACTTTACCGAGCGCAAGGACAAATTGATCCAAGCACTTTTGGCTTAGTTGGAAATCTTGAGCCAGGTAAGTCTGCGGCCATCACAAACACAAAATCAAACGACGTTGGCGAAGAAGGGCTAAATCGAGCAGCATTCGATGCAGGTTCTGATTAAGTGCCCAAACAATTAGAGAGATATGCACCGGCACTATTCGTATTCCTGTGGAGCACTGGATTCATCGGCGCGAAATACATTGTTCCCTACGCTGAGCCATTCACATTTCTAACAATTCGGTATGCCATAGCTTGCGCAATTCTGCTGTTGATTGCCGCGATCGTAAAGCAACCGCTTCGACTTTCTAGAGACCACCTAAAGGCATCCATCGGAGTTGGATTACTGCTACATGTTGTTTACATTGGTGGCGTTTTCTATGCTGTGAGCTTAGGAGTTTCTGCAGGCATTAGCGCCGTCATAGTAAGCATTCAGCCAGTATTGGTTTCAGTACTAGCTGTGCCGTTGCTAGGGGAGCGCTTGCGCTGGGCGCAGATCGTTGGACTATTTCTTGGCGTTACCGGCATTGCGCTCTTATTGCTGCCTAAAGTCTTTCAGGGTGATTACTCAGTTGTAACTTCGTCAACTGGTATTTTTATTTGCGTCATAGCCCTTATCGGCACAAGTGCTGGATATTTAATGCAGAAGAAACTTGGAACGAATATTCCATTCCTAACTGGCACCGGCGTGCAATACGCAATTAGCGCAGTAGTTTTCGCGGTTCTCTCATTAAGTACTGAGGATCAAATCATTAAATGGACGCCAGAATTTTTCTTTGGTCTGGCATGGATTGTTCTCATGCTTTCAATTGGCTCAATAGTTTTGCTTTACGGAATGTTGCGAACTGGAAGTGCAAGCAAAGTGTCCAGCTTGTACTACTTGGTGCCGCCCGTAGCTGCAATCCAAGCCTTCTTTTTATTCGGGGAAGTAATACCGCTAGTTGGAATCATTGGAATGATACTTGCTGGCCTTGGCGTGGTCTTAGTAATGCGCCAAAGTAAAACGCTGGAACCAACTCAATCTAGTTGAGCGCTCATCGCCATCCAACGTTCTTCCAATTGCTCTTTTTCCATGATTAATGGTTGTAAATCATCATTTAGTACCGCAACTTTTTCGAAGTTGGCAGAATGCTCTTCCATTGCACTGAGAATCTCTTTTACTTGAATATCTAGTTTTGCAATAGAGCGTTCAATGCGTTGTTGATCCTTTTGGAGGTCACGCTTTTCGGTCGCAGAAATTTCAACTTTAGGAGATTCCGGAGATTGCGTAAAAGCTGTCGGCTCATCAGGCTGAGCTTTTCGAAGTTTCAAATATTCCTCAAGCCCACCGGGCAAGTTTCGAAGTGTGCCATTGCCCATAACCCCTACGAAATTGTCACAGACTCGCTCCAAAAAATATCTATCATGCGAGACGACTAATAGCGTTCCAGAGAAACTATCAAGCAGATCTTCCAAAGCCGCAAGAGTTTCAACATCGAAGTCATTTGTCGGTTCATCCAAAATAAGTACGTTTGGTCCACCCATAAGAAGCCTGGTTAATTGCAGTCTGCGACGTTCCCCACCGGATAAGTCGCCAACTGGTGTCCACTGCGCATCAGAACCAAAGCCCAAGCGCTCGCCAAGTTGAGAGGCGCTTAAGGATTTACCTTTGCCGATTTCAACATGAGAAGCAATGTGTTCAATGGCTTCCAGCACGCGCCACTTAGGGTTTAGTTCTTCCAGGTGCTGTGACAAGAAAGCGGGCTTAACTGTGGTGCCAGTAACTAACTTTCCAGCAGTTACTTTTAGCTGGCCAGTTAACACTTTCAATAAAGTGGTTTTGCCAGCGCCATTTACGCCTGCGATGGCAATTCGATCACCAGGGCCTACATTCCAGTCGAGATGAGTGAATAAATCTCTGTCTCCAACGTGAATAGTTGCGTTATGTAATTCATATACCGTCTTACCTAATCGAGCATTTGCAAAGGCAAGTAGTTCAACATTATTTCGCGGTGGTGGCTCATTTTCAATCAACTCATTTGCGGCATCGATTCGAAACTTTGGCTTACTAGTTCGCGCTGGAGCGCCGCGTCGTAACCAAGCTAATTCTTTTCGGATCAACATATTCCGTTTTTGTTCTTCAACACTTCCTTGCCGCATGCGTTCAGCTTTAGCGAGCACATAAGCGGAATAGCCACCGTCGTATTCTTCGATCTTGCCCTCGATAACTTCCCAAGTTCGATCGCTGACCTCATCGAGGAACCAGCGATCATGGGTCACCACTGCAACGGCAAGGCCGCGGCGATTCTTTAAGTGCTCAGCGAGCCAAGTAACAGCTTCTACATCGAGGTGGTTAGTAGGTTCATCAAGTAGCAAAACATCCAGATCACTGATCAATAGTTTGGCAAGGGCTACCCGTCGACGTTCACCACCGGAAAGGGGTCCCATTTGCCGGGCCAAAATCGCTTCGCCAAACCCACCGAAGAGGCCGGTTAATACGTCTCGAGCTTTTGAATTAGTGGCCCATTCATGATCTGCCTGATCGCCCAAAACTATGTCGCGAACTGTGGCCTTAGGGTCGGCTTGATCTATTTGGGAAAGGGTTCCTAGGTGGGTGCCATTAGTCATGGCAACTCGGCCATCATTTGGAGTTTCTTGACCACCCATGATCTTGATTAAGGAGGACTTTCCGCCGCCATTTCGACCAACAATGCCGATTCGAGCGCCTTCGGCTAAGCCAAGTGAAACGTGATCTAGGACTGCGCCTTTGCCATAGGACAGCGAGACATTCTCGAGATTTATTAAATTACGGGGAGCCACGCACTTGCCTTTCAGGTCTGCTCCATTCTCGCAGGTGTTTAGGTATATGCGAAACCGGACAAGCCATCACAACACCCGAGGAACCCGCGCTAAAGTTAAAGATATGGACTTAACAGCTGCCGCATATCAAGCCACCGCAGGTGGACCACTGGATGTAAATCGCGACTTTTATCGGGCGCTTGCAAACGATAACAATCGTGAGCTCGTGGAATCGATTCACTTACCGATTCGAAGTGGAATTGGCTGGAAAATTCCAGCTGGTCACATCTGTCGAATCACCACAATCGAGGGTCCACAGGTTGCCGACTTAAATCTCTGGAATTTAGCAGATCCACGCGAACGTTTTTGGGCTTCGCGCACTAAACAGCTACATGCTGCTCATCTAACAACGTTCAACAGACTCTGGTCGACTTTGCCGTTTTTGCGGCCGATGGCAACAATCACAGCGGATAGTTTGGAAAATTACGGAGTAGATGCCCAGGGTGGAAGAGTTCATGACTTACTTGGAACTCGCTGTGATCCATATGTGAATCGGATGCTAACTGGTGAAGATTTTGATTACCATTGCCACTCAAATTTAACTCGTGCAGTTTTACCTTTTGGTTTAACCGAGTTTGATGTGCATGATGTATTAAATGTTTTCCAATGCACTGGATTAAATAGCGATGATCAATATTTTATGAAAACTTGTCCAGCTAAAAAGGGTGACTATTTTGAATTCTTTGCAGAATTTGATTTGCTGGCAGCGCTTTCTACGTGTCCAGGTGGCGATCTTTCGGTGCCGCTTTGGGGCCCAGATGCGCAGGATCCAATTGATGTTTGCCGCCCACTTGGAATCGAAGTCTTTCGCCCTTCACAGAATCTGTTGAAGGGTTGGTCGGAGCCAATTCGCGCGCAGTACGCCGGCCGACATGGTTTGAAGGCCCAGGAATGGGTTTAACTTCTATTGATCTAAACGCTGACTTAGCGGAAGAGTGCGGCGATGATGCGGCTTTGTATCCGTATCTATCGAGTGCGAACATTTGCTGTGGTCGCCACGCAGGTGGCCCTGATTCGATGAAAAAAGCAGTTTTGGCAGCCATCCGTCATGATGTGGTTATCGGCGCTCATGTGGGTTATGAAGACCGGGAAAATTTTGGTCGCATTGATGTGGAGCTGGACTATGACACGCTTCGAAAATCCACATTTGATCAGATACATGACTTGCTCGAGATCGCAAATAGCGCAGGAGCAAAAGTTCAATACGTTAAGCCGCATGGCGCGCTGTATCACCGAATTGGTAATGACCCAGAGCAGGCCGCAGCGGTAATTGATGCGATCGCAGAGATTGACACTTCCTTGCACGTTCTGGTGGCTGACACGGATGTTATAAAGTCTGCCGCCGCTAGCGCAGGCTTAACTTTTGTGCACGAATTTTTTGCGGATCGGGCATACCTTCCGGTTGGCACATTAGTGCCGCGAACTATCGAGGGTTCGGTGTTACATGATTCGCAAGCTATTTCAGATCGAGTACTGCAATGGCTTGATGCGGGAGCGATCGAGGCTAATGACGGGTCAAGTATTTCTATTGCTGCGGCATCAATTTGCTTACACGGGGATACTCCAGGAGCGGTAGAAAATGCTGCGGCAATTTACCGGCGCTGCAAGTTAGCAGGGTTTGAAATCAAGTCCTGGCTAGCAAGTTAAAGTTTCTATTTGCCTAGCGATCTAACATTGATAGTTGCTTAATTATTTCACTCGTTGGTCCAGCATTATTCAAGGCATAAAAGTGCAGACCCTCGGCGCCTAGCGCGAACACATCTTCACAGACCTGCACGGCAACATCGATGCCAAGCTTTTTCAGACTTGTTGGATCATTTTGATAGCGCGCAAAGCGCAATCTGGTGGCTTTTGGCATGTATCCACCACTGAGTTCAAGCATGCGAACTATTTGTGAGTAGCTAGTTACGGGCATGATCCCGGGATAGATCGAAAGTTTAGAGCCTCTGGCGTCCAAAGCGTTTCGCAGCGCTTCATATCGACCGCTATCAAAAACAAACTGCGTAATTGCAAAAGTTGCGCCAAGTTCTTCCTTGCGAAGCAATACGTTGATGTCCTGCATGAAATTGCCATTTGAGGCCGGATGTACATCTGGAAATGCAGCAACTCCGATGGAGAAACCACCAATTTCGCCAGCTAACTCAACGAGTTGGTCAGCGTAATCAAAACCACCTGGTGTGGTTACCCAAGGCGCCGTAGGGCCGCCAATTGGGTCTCCGCGTAGCGCTAACACGCCATGGAAACCCGCGTCTTTATATTCCCTAAGAATTTCCACTAGTTCGGCGCGCGTTGAACCTACGCAAGTTAAGTGCCCTATGACTTGAACACCAGTTTTTTCGATGAACTCGGAAGCGATGCGAACCGTTCTATCTCGTGTGCCACCACCGGCGCCGTAAGTTATTGAGACAAAGTCAGGCTTAAATTGTTGTAGTTCATCGATGGTTTTCCATAGGTTTGCTTCACTCTCGACATCTTTAGGCGGGAAAAACTCAAAAGAAATTGTGGGAGTGGTGTTTGGAATTTCAACTGTGTCGGCTGACAACTTGCCTCCTGGCGATCTGGGTAACCGGATCAATCAACGAGGCTTCGTTTCCTGAATTCTTAATTTAGCACTAAGTTGCCAAATTTATTAAGTACGTGGCGATTTAACCAGCTGACCTATTGCCAAGATTGTCACGTATGTAATAGGAATCGCAGCAAGTGCGCATAGCCAGCCATAACTCAATAACGCAATGATCACTCCAGCAAGTGCGCCGCCAACTGCTGCGCTTAAATTCATAATGAGATCTGAAGTACCTTGCGCGGGAGCGCGATAATGATCGGAAACGGACTCAGATAACAAAGTGGAGCCCGCGATTAAAGTACAAGACCAGCCAAGCCCAAGTAGAAATAGTCCGATACCAAGTTGAATTTCATTATTATCTGGCGCAGTTCCGGAAATGATGGCCGAGCCCACCAGAATTAGCCCGCCGATCGCAATAACTTGTTGGCGGCCCAATCGATCTGTTAAGTATCCGACCACGGGGGATAGCGCGTACATGCCTGCAATGTGAACGCTGATTACTAGTCCAATAATGTTTAGCGAGACATCGACATGCGCCATGTGAACTGGAGTCATAACCATTACCGCAACCATGATTAAGTGCCCCATGGAAAGCGCGAGTAGCCCGAGTAGTGCATGTGGCCGAGAGGCAATGTGGGCAAGTACTTCTTTAGTTGGAATCTTGGTTTTACTAGATGACTCTTCGCTGTGACTTGCAGTACTAGTTAAGTAAGGATCTGGCTTGAGTCGAAACCAGATAACTGCTGAACCCAAGCCGAGCATGATTGCCGAGAACATGTAGGGTCCGGTGAGTCTTGGAAAGCCAATTGAGGTTGCAAAGTCGCCAACTGGACCAATCAAATTTGGTCCAAGCACGGATCCAATGGTGGAAGCCCAAACTACCAGCGACAAACTTCGCGCGCGATTGTCCTGAGTCGCTAGGTCAACTGCGGCGTAACGGGCTTGGTAGCCCGAGGCAGCAGCCGCTCCAACCAGGAACGTGCCCAAGAACAAAATAGGTAGAAGTTCTGTGGCGCCTCCTATTACTGCCAGCACAGCGCCAAGTGCTCCGATTGCGTAGCCAGAACTAAGTGCGAGTCTTCGTCCACCGCGCCTGGTTAAGTTTGCAAGTGGCAGTGCCATGGCGGCTGCGCCAAGCACTCCAAAAGTTTGAGCTAAACCAGCGAGTGCTTCTGACTTAGTAATGCTTGCGACAAGTAACGAGCCCGCCGCAACCGTGCTGGAATATCCAAGCCCGGAAAGTGATTGCGCGCCTGCCAAAGTTTGTAAAGTTCGCTTCAGCAGTGGATGTGCTGGAGCAACGCTGGCCGAGGTCATGCTCATCACTCTATTTAGGTGCTTTAATTAGTTAGTGACCAGTACCCAAAAAACACCTGAAGCAGTGCCATCTTTCGCAATAGTAACGCGGAGTTATTACCCAGTGATTTCCGCAGTATTTGTAGCCCTGCTTGTGATCTCAAATGTCGGTGCAGTGAAGTTAATTAGCGCAGGACCACTAATTCTCGATGGTGGCGCATTTCTTTTCCCACTGGTGTACATAACTGGTGATGTGCTGAGTGAGGTTTATGGCTTTAAAGCAGCGCGCAAAACTATTTACATTGGCTTTGGAATGGCGATTTTGGCTGCGCTGACCTTTTGGCTGATACAGATGTCACCATCAGCAAATGGCTGGGAAAATCAAGGCGCATTTGAAGCAATTTTAGGTTTTGTGCCACGCATTGTGTTGGCCAGCGTCTGCGGATTTTTAGTTGGTCAACTTCTAAACGCGTACGTATTGGTAAAAATTAAAGCTCGCACAAATGAGGGTTCACTTTGGTTGCGCTTAATCGGTTCAACTGTTGTGGGGGAGTTTGCTGACACTATTGTCTTTTGCACTATCGCATTTTATGGAATCATAACTGGTGGCGATTTCCTAAATTACGTAATCGTTGGCTATTTTTACAAAACATTATTGGAAGTTCTATTGCTTCCAATTACCTATCGCGTAATTGCATACGTTAAAGCTAACGAACCTACTTACGCGAGTTAATTAAGCGTTCGTTAAACCGGGACGACGGTATTGCCCCATGAATTCAGTTTTAAACTCTTGAAATGTTCCGGCCAGCAAAGTCTCGCGCATTTTGGCTACTAAGCCAACAATGAAGAATTCATTATGGATCGTCAGCAAGGTTGATGCCAGTAATTCCTTAGCGTGGACTAAGTGATGCAGGTAAGCCTGGGTGTAATGCGTACAGGTGTAGCACTCGCAGCCAGCTACAAGTGGCTCAAATGATCTGCGGTATTTAGCATTCGTGATGTTAAATCTTCCCGAGTTGTTGTAGACCGCCGCATTACGCGCTACTCGGGAGGCGGATACGCAATCAAAGGTGTCTATGCCCGCTTCTACGCCTACAAATAGGTCTTCTGGTTCACCAATTCCAAGTAAATGCCGGGGCCGAGTTAGCGGCAACTCTTCAGTAACCCAACTCACTATGGTTCCAAGCTCATGTTTATCTAACGCGCCACCAATTCCGTAGCCATCAAAGTCCATAGCGCCCAAATCGCTGGCGGCTTTGCGCCGGAGATCTTCATATTGCGCTCCTTGAATCACTCCGAATAACGCTTGGTAAGGGCGATGGGAGCGCTGTTTAGTTAATTCCTGATGCTCAGCAATGCACCGAAGCGCCCAAAGGCGAGTGCGTTCTAGTGACATGACTTGATAATCGCGGGTATTCATTAAAGTGGTTAATTCATCAAAGGCAAACATTATGTCGGCGCCGAGTTGATGTTGAACTTGCATGGAAAACTCTGGGGTAAACCGGTGCATCGTGCCATCTAGGTGCGACTTAAATGTCACGCCATCATCATCAACATGGGCTAATCGAGTTTTGTTTTCAGCAATCACATCATCGGATTGGACCGTATCTGTTTCCATAGCAAGTACTTTTTTAAAGCCAGCACCCAGACTCATAACTTGAAAGCCACCGCTATCGGTGAATGTGGGCCCAGGCCAATTCATAAATGCCCCAAGTCCACCAGCTTCATCAACTATGTCTGCACCTGGCTGTAAGTAGAGATGGTAGGCATTAGCCAGTAAAGCCTGGGCGCCAAGCTGGCTCATAGTTTCTGGCATTACTGATTTAACGGTTGCTTTGGTTCCAACTGGAATGAATGCTGGAGTGGCAATCTGCCCATGCGCAGTAGTAATAGTTCCAGCCCGAGCGCTGCTATTTGAGTCTGGGTTACTGAAAATTTCGAAGGAAAAACCCATTTTGGATTCAGGCACGATTAACTACAGGCCATCCAGGTGGTTTGCGATCTTCTTTGCGGCGCTTCCCAAAGCTTGAAATTCCTCATCAGAAAGTAAATCCACTAGATGCTTGCGAACACCCATTACGTGATCGGGCGCTGCTGCAACAAGTGCCTTAGTGCCAACTTTAGTTAATACCGCAAGTTGGCCGCGTCGATCGTCGGCGCAAGTTTGGCGTTCAATAAGTCCAGCACTTTCCATTCGATCTACTTGGTGGGAGAGCCGACTGCGAGATAGCAATGTCTTGGTGGCAAGGTCGCTCATTCGAATCGAGTTATTCTCGCTCTCAGAAAGCCGAACTAAAATTTCATAATCCGTAGTCGTTAAGCCATGTTGCTCTTGAAGTTCGCGATTGAGCTGGTCCTGCAATCCCTTAGTAGCCGCAAGCCAAGCTCGCCAATGTGCTTGTTGTTCTCTGGTTAGCCAACGCGTCATATCAACAGTCTAAACGGGAATACTTGAATTTTGAACTACACAGAAGTGAGAATTTCAGCGCCAGTTGCTGTCACTACTAAAGTGTGTTCAAACTGCGCAGAGCGCAACCGATCTTTGGTTACTACAGTCCAGTCGTCGTCCCACATATCCCAAGTGTGGGTGCCTAAAGTCAGCATTGGCTCAATGGTGAAAGTCATTCCCTCTTCCATGACTGTGTCAAAGTGTGAGGTGTCGTAGTGGGGGACAATCAAACCAGAATGAAAAGTGGTGCTAATTCCATGTCCCGTGAAATCACGAACTACGCCATAACCAAAGCGCTTTGCGTAGGACTCAATGACGCGGCCAATGACGTTTATCGGACGCCCTGGACGAACTGCAGCGATTGCCCGAGTTAACGATTCCTGCGTGCGCTCAACTAATAAGCGGGATTGTTCGTCTACTTCCCCTGCCAGGAAAGTGGCATTTGTGTCGCCATGAACCCCATTGATAAATGCAGTGATGTCGATATTGCAGATGTCTCCATCCGCAACCACGGTGGAATCTGGAATGCCATGGCAAATAACTTCATTTAGGCTGGCGCAAAGAGATTTTGGGAAGTCGCGATAGCCCAAAGTTGATGGGTAAGCATTATGGTCAAGTAGAAATTCATGACCAATTCGATCCAGTTCATCGGTGGTGATGCCGGGGGCAACATTTGCGCCAACTTCAGCTAAAGCAAGGGCAGCTATTCGTCCTGCGATCCGCATTTTTTCAATAATTTCCTGCGATTGGATATCTGAGCCTGCATGTTTCTTCGGCGCCTTTTTACCTACGTATTCGGGCCGCGGAATAGCAGAAGGAACTATACGCATTGGTGTTACGACACCTGGCTTTAAAGTTCCAACCGGTGCACTCATGCCTCGATTCTAAGTCAGAATTTGAAGTTTTATACTTTGCCCGCAAAGGATGCCAGAATGAATGAATGAAGTGGTGGTTTTGTTTAACGCATATGGCGGTCGAGGCGGGTCCTGGATGCCCAGATCAGTCTCGCTTGGGGCCTTACGAATCCGAAGCTCTAGCCCTTGGGGCACTTGCCAGAATCAGCGATCGCAACATTGAATTGGATGAGGAAGAAAGCGATTAAGCAACGAAATTTTTAGTTAAGTTAGCAAAGCAAAAACCCCGCCCCCAAAAATGGGAGCGGGGTTTTTGTTGAAGCAGGGGAAACTTACTTCTTCTTCGCAGCTGGCTTGCGCTTTGCAGCCTTGCGCTTTGCAGGTGCCTTCTTAGCAGCAGCCTTCTTCTTGGCAGGTGCTTTCTTGGCAGCCTTGCGCTTAGCAGGTGCCTTCTTGGCAGCCTTCTTCTTCGCAGGTGCTTTTTTAGCAGCCTTCTTCTTGGCAGGTGCCTTCTTCTTGGCAGGTGCCTTCTTAGCAGCTTTACGCTTGGCAGGTGCCTTGCGCTTTGCAGCCTTCTTTGCTGGAGCCTTCTTGGCTACAGCCTTCTTCTTAGCAACCTTGCGCTTAGCAGGTGCCTTACGTGCTGTGGTTTTCTTGGCAGCCACAGGTCCTCCTCGAGGTAAGACCCTCGGACTTCCCGAAGGTTCTTGTTACTAGGTTGGCAGAAAAATCGATAGTTTGTTTGTTTTATTGCAAATATGTCGCCTGCGTGTCGCAACGAAATAATTACCGAAATTTTCGAAAAAATACCTCATTTCGGAAACTATTTTGCACACATCTTTTATAAATTCCTAACTCAAAAGTAATAAAAAAGCCTTATAAAATCGGTATTTTTTTAATAAATTCTTGTGCCGGTGAAAAGTTTTGAGCTACCAAAGAAACAAATCAGCAACACGGCACTGCGGGGAGAAAATTAAAAAAATATGAAAAAAACTTTTAAAAAATCATAAAAATTTGTGGATTTTTTCACAAATATGACAAAAAAACTTTTCTTAGTTACTTCTCGCGCTGGCATTGCCTTCAAGAAAAAAAAGGAAGCACATGGAAATTTAGATTACTTTTTTATTGCTAACTGTAGGAGTGTTCTAAATCTGGATAAGTTCCGCTGGTGACATCGCTAGCCCACGCGCGAGCGCCAGCTAACATTTCTTCGCGCAAGTTTGCATAATTTTTAACGAACTTTGCTTGCTTGCCAGGAGTTAAGCCAAGTAAGTCTTGCCAAACAATAACTTGCGCGTCAGTTCCTGGTCCGGCGCCAATACCAATTATGGGAACTGGAATTTGTGCAGTAAGTCGACTTGCTAATTCATGTGGAACTACTTCCAAAACGATCCCAAAAACTCCTGCTGCAACTAAGGCATGGGCATCTGCAATTAGTTGTTCACCAGCATCCCCACGACCCTGAACTTTGTAGCCACCCATTTGATGCACGGACTGCGGCGTCAAGCCGATGTGACCCATAACTGGGATACCAGAGCGCGTAAGTAGCTCTACATGTTCAGCCATGTGACGACCGCCTTCAATCTTTACTGCGTGCGCCCTGCCTTCTTGCATAAAAGCAACTGCAGTTTCAAGGGCTTGCGCTGGACTGGCTTGGTAGGAACCAAACGGTAGATCCGCTAACACCATGGCTCTGGAACTTCCGCGTTCTACTGCGGCTACCAGGGGAAGCAGATCAGAAACAGTGACAGGAATGGTGGAGTCGTAACCGTAAACAACCATGGCAGCTGAATCGCCAACCAATAAAACAGGTATGCCAGCCTCATCAAAGATGCTGGCGCTGAGTGCGTCGTACGAAGTGATCATGGGCCATTTTTCACCACGTGACTTTGCGTCAATGAGATCGCTGGTTGTAATTCGGCGGGATTGTTTTCCGCCGTACAAAGGCTCGATAGACATTTATTACTCCACTCTCGAGGCTGCGTTGTGGCAGTCCCCGGATCTGTACCTCTATTGTGTCAGGGATTTAGGAGTAGGTGCCAGTTGTCTAAAAACCAGGGGATTCGCTCCAAAAGTTAGGCCATATTCACTGAACTAACTTTTTCTCGCTATTCGCTCCAAAAGTTAGTGAGGGGCATCCTTCGGTCTTTGCCGAAAGCTTTTCCAGAAACTTTTGGACCTGGCGGGTATTGCCTACGCTTGTACTCTGCACGATCAGTTAGCTTCAAAATTCGGTGAACAGTTTCTGGGTCAAATCCTGCGGCGACAATCTGGGCTGCGCTTTGATCTTGCTCAACATAAGCCTGCAAAATCGAATCAAGTTCCTCGTAGTTAGGAAGTGAATCAGAATCCTGTTGATCTGGGCGTAGCTCCGCGCTTGGCTCTTTGGTGATGCTGGACTCTGGAATAGGGGAAACTTCACCACGATCTTTTGCTTGCCCGTTTCGCCAATTTGCCAATGCCCACACATCAACTTTCGGAACATCCATAATTGGAGCGAAGCCACCAACCGCATCACCATAAATTGTTGAATAGCCAACCGAAAGTTCACTCTTATTTCCAGTTGCCAGAACTAAGTGACCCTCTTGATTAGAAATCCCCATCAAAATCATGCCGCGAACTCGGGCCTGCAAGTTCTCTTCAGCTAAGCCGGTAAGCGCGAGGTTTTGCAAGTAAGCCTGCATCATGGGTTCAATTTCAACCGTTCGATAATTCAAGCCAATACTTTGCGCGCTATCTTGGGCATCGGTCATCGAATGATCGGAAGAATATTTAGATGGCATCGAGACGCCATGCACATTTTTTGCACCGATTGCGTCGGCTGCGATTGCAGCCACCAGCGCTGAGTCAATGCCGCCAGAAAGCCCAAGGGCAACTGATTTGAATCCGTTCTTAACTACGTAATCATGCAGAGCCAGAACAAGAGCCGAATAAACCTGCGCTAATGGGTCTAGTCGAGGCTCAACACTTCTGACAATACTCACGCCGTGGTCGTGAACTTTTGCGCTTGTAAGTTCAATAATTGATTCTCCTGTTGGCAGGATCGTATTGGTGCCGCTAGCTGGCAACTCAAGGTCGGCAAGCAATAGGTCGGTCTCAAATTGTTTAGCGCGCGCAATTACTTCGCCAGCTTCATTTACGATTATTGAATCGCCCTCAAACACCAATTCATCTTGACCACCAACCATGTTTACGTACGCAAGAGTCGCGCTAGCTTCCCGTGCTCGTCGGGCAACTAAATCCAAGCGAACATCATCTTTATCTCGCTCGTATGGTGAACCATTTAAAACTACTAACAAGCCTGCGCCATTTGCCTTGACCTGAGCCACAGGTCCACCGTCTTGCCACAAGTCTTCACAGATTGCTACCGCGATATCGACACCGAAGGCTCGCACAAGTACTGAATTATTTCCGGGCACAAAATAACGGTATTCATCGAATACGCCATAGTTAGGTAAATGATGTTTGGCGTAACTAGCCTGAATCACACCATCGTAAATAACGCCAGCACAATTCATGGGACCACCGCGAGGTGTGCCCAGTGTTTTAGCCTCAACGTCATTTGTACGACGCAAGTAACCAACGAAAACTAGAACTCCGCCAAGTCCTTCGGATTTCAAATTGGCTGCAAAACTTTCAGTTGCGAGCTGTGATGCTTGCTGAAATGTAGGACGAAGTGCTAAATCTTCAACCGGGTAGCCAGTGATCATCATCTCCGGAAGAACTACAACGTCCGCCCCTTTTGCCGCCGCTAACTTAACGGCTTCCAGGCACTTGGTCACGTTGCCTGATATGTCGCCCACGATTGGGTTAAGTTGCACTAAAGCCAGGCGAATTTGGGGCACGTTTAAAGCATAAATGCAGACTGTATTTTCTGTAACACAGCCGTAACGCGAGTAATTCATCATGGTCTAGTGGATAAACAAACAGAATACGTATTACGCACCATTGAAGAACGTGATATTCGCTTTGTGCGGCTATGGTTCACCGACGTACTTGGCACGCTGAAATCGGTGGCGATCGCTCCTGCTGAGCTCGAAGGCGCCTT
>JASJMK010000060.1:0-12795 GCA_037619625.1 Actinomycetes bacterium | reverse complement strand
GCTAATCCCTCACGGTCTGGGTTCTCGCCAATACCAATAAGTAATTCGCGAATTGCTGCTTCCACCCGAGCTGCGTCAAATGGACCAACAGCTGGTGGTTCACTTAACTGTTCAATTGGATCGATGCTCACAAGTTTGCCTACAGATTTTCTGCAGTTGTTGATTCAGCCGATGTTGATTCGGTTGAGTCAGCAACAACTTCCCCATTTGATTCGCCCACTGCTTTAGGGCCAAATGCATTAGTTAAGGCAAGTGGTGGCACATCAACAGGCGGACGATCACTAGGTGAGCGACGAGCAGATCCGGTCCAAGCTGGACGACCTGGGCGACGATTCAACGGCTGGAAAATTCGTTCAATTTCCTCGCGGTTAAGTGTTTCCTTTTCAAGTAGTTCGACAACTAATGCATCTAGGACATCACGATTTTCAGCCAGAATTTCATAAGCCTCATGATGGGCAACATCGATAAATGCGCGAACTTCTTCATCAATTGCCGAAGCAACTTCTTCTGAGTATTCCCGACCATGGCCCATGTCACGACCCATAAATACTTCGCCGGATTCAGCTCCGTATTTGATTGCGCCCAAGCGCTCGGTCATACCAAATTGCATAACCATTTTGCGCGCAACTGAAGTTGCTTTCTCGATGTCATTGCTAGCACCCGTAGTTGGATCATGGAAGATCATTTCTTCGGCAGCACGCCCACCCAGCATGTAGGCAAGTTGATCTTGCATTTCACTTCGGGTGGTTGAATATTTATCATTTTCTGGCAGCACCATGGTGTAACCAAGTGCACGACCACGCGGCAAAATTGTTACCTTATGCACTGGATCAGTATTTGGAAGCGCGGCCGCAACTAGCGCGTGGCCACCTTCGTGATATGCAGTGATCAAACGTTCGTGCTCACCCATAACTCGAGTTCGCTTTTGCGGTCCGCCAATTACTCGATCGATTGCTTCATCGAGAGTTTCATTTGTAATAAGTTTTTGATCTGTGCGCGCCGTTAATAAGGCAGCTTCATTGAGCACATTAGCTAAATCGGCACCCGAGAAACCTGGCGTGCGCCGTGCAACTGCAGTTAGATCTACGTCATCAGAAATCGGCTTACCCTTGGCATGCACGGCAAGCACATCCCGGCGACCAAGTAGGTCTGGCACATCAACAGCAATCTGTCGATCAAAGCGACCTGGGCGCAGTAACGCTGGATCAAGGATGTCTGGCCGGTTAGTTGCCGCAATTAAAATAACGCCAGTATTGGCATCAAAGCCGTCCATTTCAACTAGCATCTGGTTTAAAGTTTGCTCGCGCTCGTCATGACCGCCGCCCATTCCAGCGCCACGATGACGACCCACTGCATCTATTTCATCGATAAAAATAATGGCGGGTGCATTTGTTTTTGCTTGCTCAAATAAATCGCGAACTCGGCTGGCGCCAACACCAACAAACATTTCCACAAAATCAGAACCTGAGATCGAAAAGAACGGCACGCCTGCTTCGCCCGCAACTGCGCGCGCTAACAAAGTTTTGCCGGTTCCTGGTGGGCCATAAAGCAATACACCCTTTGGAATTTTTGCGCCAAGTGCCTGGAACTTTGCTGGTTCCTGTAAGAACTCTCGAATCTCATCTAGTTCTTGTACCGCTTCAGCAGCGCCTGCAACATCTGCAAAAGTTGTTTGTGGCATATCTTTCGTAATCATTTTGGCTTTGGATTTGCCAAACTTCATTACTTGACCGCCACCTTGCATTTTGCCCATGAAGTAAAACAGCAAACCTAAGATCAAAATAATTGGGAGAACTGACGCCAGCAAACTGACTAAGAATGATTGGGACGGAACCGTAACGTTGTATCCATCTGGAATATTTCCAGCAGCTTTTTCAACTTTTAGTAAGTCGATTAAATCTGTTCCTTGCCCTGAAATATAGTTGGCCGTGACTTTTGTACCGTCAGTTAAAGTGACGTTTATTAACTGATCTTTGTCGACCAAGGTAACTGACTTAGCTCTTCCTTGTTGGATGTCGTCGACGATTTTCCAGGTATCCACTTTTTCGGCGGCACTACTTCCAGTGGCCGCGTTACTGCCGATTAGGAGTGCCATTACGGCAAGCAAAATCCAAATTAGTGGGGATCGAAAAAATGACTTTAACTTCATGTTGCGCAAACTAACGACCTTAAAATCGGGTAATTATTGAATCTTTACGGTACTACCCATTGTCTCTGACCGCGAAACCGCTCGCTCACCTTATGGACCTTGTTCGCTGTCAGCGACATACCTAAAATGCCAAATACCCGTTCTGCAGGGGGATTTCCCTATTGTTTAAATGTGATCTTTAAGTCAGTCTTGGCCGAGCGCCCATACCCCGCCCTGACTATTGCCAGTGAGGATTGGGCTGCTTTGGCACCTAGGCAAATTCGCCTGGCGGACCTGGCCACGATTCGTAGCACGCTGGACTTAAATGCGTTGTTAGCTAGCGACTCCACCTTTTTTGGCGACTTATTTGCCCACGTAGTTCGCTGGAATGGTGAACTGTATTTAGAAGATGGTTTACACCGAGCTGTGCGGGCTGCCCTTCAAGGACGCACTTCGTTACATGCGCGCGTCATAGATCATCCAGGAAACTAAAGTCGTCCGGCTTCGTGCACTCGTTGTAAGAAATCTTGCGTATCGCCATGTTGCGGAGCACTAATAACCTGTGACGCTGGACCGCGTTCCACAATTTTGCCATTCTTTAAGAAGCAAACTTCATCGGCGACCTGGGTAGCAAATCCCATTTCATGAGTTGCTAAGACCATCGCCATTCCTTCAGTCTTTAGATCACGAACTATCGAAAGCACTTCATTTACTAAAACTGGATCTAAGGAAGAAGTTATTTCATCAAGCAGAAGTAGTCGCGGCTTGACCGCAATCGATCGGATGATTGCAACTCGCTGTTGTTGTCCGCCACTTAAGCGATCTGGATATTGATCTGCCTTATCAGCCAAGTCAAAACGGCGAAGTAGCGTCATTGCTTCATCACGCGCCTGAACTTTAGGAATTCGATGTACTCGAATCGGTGCAAGTGTGATGTTATCTAAAACACTCATGTGGGGAAATAAATTAAAAGACTGAAAGACCATACCTAGACTTCGGCGGACTTCATCAACATCAATTCCTGGATCTGATATCTCACGACCATCCAAGTAAATTGCGCCATCATCAATTGAATCCAACAAATTCACGCAACGTAGCAACGTTGATTTACCAGAGCCAGATGCGCCTATTAATACAGTCGCTGTGTGATCTGGGACGGTTAGCGATAAGTCATCGAGTACCAAGTGGTCATCAAAACATTTGCGGAGATTCTTAATTTCTAAAACGTTCATGCTGCGCCCTGCGCGTTCTGTCGTTTAATCGATTTAGCAAGAACGCGATCGGTGTATCTAGTCAGCGGAATAGTAATGAGTAAAAATAAAATAGCAGCCGTTACATAAGGCGTGTAATTAAATGTCCGCGAGCTAGCAATTTGCGCCGCGCGCACAGCATCAGTCACGCCAAGGATTGAAACTAAGCCAGTGTCCTTAAGCAGGGCAACTAAATCATTTAGTAAAGGTGGCACAACTCGCTTTACGGCTTGTGGCAAAACCACGTGCCGCATAGTTTGTGATGAAGTGAGTCCAAGAGATCTGGCAGCTGCTCGCTGGCTTGGATGAATTGACAAGATGCCACTTCGCAGTACTTCTGCCACATACGCTGAATAAGTAAGTACGACCGCAGTAGTGCCAAGAATCAATACGCTGTTTGTTAGGCCCTCAATGCGCAAAGCAGGTACACCAAAACCAATTAGCAAAATCACCAACAGTAACGGAATGCCTCGAAAAACGTCTACGTACGCGGTCGCCAAAAATCGAAATGGTGTTAGTGCTGCTGAGCGAGATGTCCGCAGCAGCGCAAGAACCATGGCAAAAATTCCAATCAGAATTGATGCGATGATCGTTAATCTGACATTGACAATCAACCCTTTGGAAATGGCGCCTAGGACTTCACTGCCGTATGACCAATCAAAAAATGTTTCTTTAACTACTTGCCACCCAGGCGAAGTAACAATTAACGAAGCTAATGCGCCAAGAACCAAAATAGAAGAAGTTGCTGCGATCAATATCTTTTTTCGATTGATTGCTTTTCGCGCTATTTGGCGCTCGACTTCGCGCGGACTTGGAGTCCATAACGAAGCCCGACCCGAATCATCTCGGGCCGGGCTCGCGTTATTCATGACTTAACTAAACCAGCACTATTGCAGTACTGGTGCGCCAGCGTCAGTTGAAAGCCACTTTGCAGTGATTTCATCTAACTCGCCACTGGCACGGATAGCGTCAACCGCCTGTGAAACACAGGATGTGATTGGGCTGCCTTTTGATAGCAACAATCCGAAGTCGCCACTATCGCCAGTTGATGGAATCTGACCGACAATTATGCCGCCTTCAACTTCAACACCGGCTAGGTAGAAAGCAGTTGGCAAGTCAACGACGATGCCATCAATCTGACCATTCTTTAGCGCAGCTACCGCAGCAGCATTGTCGTTAAACGCCTGTGGCTCTGAGCCAAACACTGTTGAAATTGCATCAAGTGATGTTGTTCCAACGCCAGCGCCAAGCTTTGCACCCTTTAGTTCCTCAATTGTGGTTAGACCTTCGATTGGGCTACCTGCGTAAGAAACGATGGCTTGTGGTGCTGAGTAGTAAGGACTCGAGAAATCGACAGCTGCTTTACGTTCTTCAGTGATTGAGAACTGTTGCAAGTTAAAGTCGAAGTCTTTTGCACCTGGGGTAATTGCGCCATCAAATGTGGTGCGTACCCAAGATACATCTTCGCTAGCGAAGCCAAGTTGAGCTGCAACTGCATATGCAACTGCGGCTTCGAAGCCCTCGCCTGATTCCGGTGCGTCATCGATGACCCATGGGAAGTAAGCAGGCTCACCAGTACCGATTGCGAGCTTGCCAGAAGTTAGCGTCTGCAAACTTTCTGGGGCGCAGGCACTTGCTGAGGTTTCAGCTGGTGTTGGCGCAGCTGATGCTGCTGTTTCTGATGACGATCCGCACGCAGTTAATAGCAACGCTGATGCTGCAATTAGTGCTGTGCCAAATCGACGTGTTGTTACGTTTTTCACGCTGTCTCCTTGATATTTCAGGTGGCATGGGTCAACGGTTGCTCACCCATGTTGGGCCCCGTTATGGACCCGCGCTTGCTGCTTGCGCAGCCAGGTCTTCATCCGGAGGCACCCCATCGCGGTCTGCAAGGGTTGTCGGATAGCTAGCCGGGACTTAGTGCTATCACTCTTGACCTGCTCAAACCATAACAAAGAATCCGTAATGTGAAAAGTCGAGAATAGCCGTGAAACAATCATTAAATGCAAAACCCAGTATTTGATGAAGCCATGCGCAAGGCACTAGTTCTTGCTGCAACTGCTTCGCAACAAGGTGAAGTTCCAATCGGGGCGCTCGTACTTAATCCAGCTGGGCTGGTCGTGGGCGAGGGTTTTAACACTCGGGAACAAGAGCACGATCCAATGAATCACGCTGAAGTCGTCGCGCTGCGAATGGCAGCTTTAGCAAATAAATCTTGGCGCCTAGATGACCACACTTTGGTTGTGACATTGGAGCCCTGCACAATGTGCGCGGGAGCCGCCGTCCAAGCTCGAATTGGTCGAATAGTGTTTGGCGCTTTCGATAGCAAAGCCGGCGCTGTTGGATCACTTTGGGATGTGGTGCGAGATCGCAGGTTGCCCCATCGCCCAGAAGTTGTTTCAGGGGTGTTAGAAGCAGAATGTGCAGCGATCTTAAGTGAATTTTTTAAGGCGCAACGATAATTTCACGATTTCTTATGCATCTCAATAGCAAGTAATCTTGATCTCGGTATCGTGTCCGAGCGGCCGAAGGTGCAACTCTCGAAAAGTTGTGTGCGTGTAAGCGCACCGTGGGTTCAAATCCCACCGATACCGCCATAAATCTTCTTCGCCCTTCTGGGCGAAAGAGATTTATTTGGCTGTAGTCAGCGGGATTTGGGCGGAGCTTGCGACAGCAAGCGACGGTTCCCACCGATACTTTCAACCCGGTACCTTCGCGGCTCCCACCGATAGTTTCGACCCAACCAGTTCGCGGTTCCCACCGATACTTTCAACCCGACACCTTCGCGGTTCCCACCGATACCGCCACTCACTACAAAGACTTGAGTGCGCCTACGACTTTGGTTAACGAATCCTTCGCATCGCCAAATAACAATGACGTTTTTGGATCAAACAGGACTTCATTTTCGATACCAGCAAAGCCTGGACGCATTGAGCGCTTCAGGAATACCACTTGTTGTGCTTGATCCACGTTTAAGATCGGCATGCCATAAATCGGCGCAGACTTGTCATCGCGAGCCGCCGGATTAACAACATCATTCGCGCCGACAACTAGGGCAACATCGGTTCCCGGGAATTCTGGATTAATTTCATCCATTTCTTTCAGCTGGTCATAAGGAACGTTTGCCTCAGCAAGTAAAACGTTCATGTGGCCAGGCATACGTCCGGCAACTGGGTGGATTGCGTAATCAACTTCGATCCCCTTGGCAACCAAAAGTTCAACCAGTTCCCGAATTGTGTTCTGAGCCTGCGCGACTGCAAGTCCATATCCCGGAACAATAATTACCTTGCGCGCATAGGCCAACATGATTGCAACATCTTGTGGCGACGCAGACTTAACTGGTCGATCTTCTGAAGATGCTGCCGACGAAGCTACCCGCTTCTTAAACGCACCGAACAAAGTATTTGTAAGTGGCCGTCCCATTGCTTGCGCCATCATGCGCGTGAGCAAAGTACCCGACGCGCCAACCAGCGTTCCAGCAACGATCAACAACACGTTATTAAGTACGTAACCTGAAGCCGCAACTGAGAGACCAGTGAATGCGTTCAGTAGCGAAATCACAATTGGGACATCGGCCCCGCCCACCGGTAATACCAGCAAGATGCCGAGTACTAACGAAAGTCCGAGTAATAACCAAAGCAGCGAATTTGTTGGATTCAGAATTAGCGCAACTGCTGTAACCACAGTTGCAACTGCTACTCCGATAGTTACAAAGCGCCCCAATGGAATAACTACCGGACGAGAAGTCATTAATTCTTGCAGCTTTGCAAATGTTAATAGTGAGCCAGTAAATGAAACCGAACCAACAACTACTGTGAAAATTGTTGCAGTTAAAATCGCTGCGCTCTCAGAATGCACAGATAGGAATTCAATTACCGAAATAACAGCAGCTGCGCCGCCACCCACACCATTAAATAGCGCAACCATCTGTGGCATTTGGGTCATTTGTACCCGGCGAGCTGCGATCCAACCAATGATTGAACCAATTGCAATTGCAATCAAAATTTCAGGCAAATGCTGAACTGGACCACCATAAAATTTTTGGCCATAGAAAAAAGCGACTGCAGTTGCGATTGCTGCGCCAGCTGCGCCAAGTAGATTTCCGCGACGCGCAGTTTTTGGCGAAGACAAACCTTTTAGCGCAAGAATAAATAGAACCGCAGCTAGCAGTTCAGCAACGCGTACCCAGGTTGGTGTCATTTGGACACCTCTTCCTTTTCAGCCTTCTTGGGCTTAAACATTTCTAACATTCGATCAGTTACCACAAAGCCGCCAACCATGTTAATTGCGGCTAAGACAATCGCTACCAAGCCCAGATACAGCTGCACGTTGTCAGTTGCCTTGCCAGTGACCAGAATGGCGCCGACTAAAACCACACCGTGGATCGCGTTTGCACCCGACATAAGTGGCGTATGCAAAATTGCAGATACTTTTGAGACAACTTCGATACCAACGAAAATACTGAGAATAAAAATAGTTAACAGCGAAATAGCATCCATAACTACTCACCCTCTCCGGTTGCTAATGCGGGCAGATTTAAAGTTTCACGTGCCATTGCATTTTTGATTTCACCGTTAAAAACAACAGCTGAACCCTGGACAACTTCATCTGAATAGTCCGGTGTCACAACACCTTCATTAGTCATCAGAGTTAATAAGGAAACTACGTTTTGGGAATAAAGCTTGCTGGCGTGAACTGCTAACTGACTAGCAAGATCCTTACAGCCGATAATTGTGACGACGCCACCAGGAACTTTTACTTCAACATCTTGTCCGGCGACACTGCCATCAACATTGCCTCCAGATTCAGCTGCAAGGTCAACAATGATTGCACCCGGCTTCATTGAACTCATCATGTCGCTGGTAATTAGCGTTGGGGCTTTGCGGCCAGGTACAGCAGCAGTTGTAATGACTACGTCAGATTCTGAAATGAATTTCTTTAGTGCATCCTGTTGTGCTTTTGCGCGCTCTGCCGTCATTTCGCGTGCATAACCGCCCGCGCCTTCAACTTCATCGAGTCCAAGATCCAAGAAAGTTGCGCCCATTGATTTAACTTCATCCGCACTGGACGCGCGAACATCGTAAGCACTTACGATTGCGCCCAGACGTTTTGCGGTCGCCATAGCTTGCAAACCAGCAACACCCGCGCCGAGAACTAACACTTTTGCAGGTGGAATAGTTCCAGCCGCAGTCATTAGCATTGGAAAAAACTTTGGTGCGCGCTCAGCCGCAATAAGTACTGTGCGATATCCACCACAAAGCGCCTGTGAAGTCAAAGCATCCATTGACTGCGCACGCGAAATTCGCGGTAATACATCAAAGGAAAGTGAAGTTACTTTCTTATCCGCTAGTGCTTTGATGGCTTCGGAATCGTTCGTTGGTGACAAAAATGAAATTGTTAGTGCGCCAAATTTAAGTTGTGAAATTTGTTCGCTTGCAAGTGGCCTTACGGTTGCCACAACGTCTGCTGAACTTATGATCGAAGCACTTTCGGCAATCTGGGCGCCTGCTGCTTTGTATTCATCATTGTGATAGCCAGAAACCTGACCGGCGCCATCCTGGATGGACACAGAGAGCCCAAGTTTGATGAGTTTCGCGGCACCTTCAGGAGTCAGTCCAACGCGCTTTTCGCCCGCTTTTGACTCAGCTGGAACAAATACCAACATATGCAATTTCACCTTCATTCAATTAGATAAGAGCCTATTTGGAACTTTAATGAACCGCAGAACCGCCTCTGGCTTTTTGGACTTGCTGCGTTGCGATTGCTAGCAAAATAAACGCGAACAAAATAAGAGCAATTCGCTGGGGCACCTGGTGGCTGAGGTAAACGCCCAAAAATGTGCTCGGAACCCCCGCAATTCCTGAAAGTAAAGCATAGGAAATCTCAATATTTTTCTTGCGCAGGTTGGACCAAGTCCCCGAAAGTCCCGATCCCACAATTACCAGGAGGCTGGTGCCACGTGCGACTATCGAATTCATGCCAGCCGCGATTACTAGCGCTGGCACCATGACAATCCCGCCACCTACGCCAAAAAGTCCTGCCATGACTCCAGCGAAAAAGCCAACTGCAATAAGTAAGGCAATACTTGCCCAACCGTCAAGGAGTTGCTGCGGATTGGAGGACCAAATCAACCGCGCGGCCGATGAATAGAGAAGAAATGCAAAGCCAAGCTGCAGAAACTTAAGTGGAACTTGCCCCAGTAACTTAACGCCATAAAGTGCGCCAAAAACCGAGCCAGCTAAAAGTGCAATTGCTGCAGTAAAGTCAACGCTCCCCTGAGCTGCATAACCAAGTGCGCCGGCGAGTGCAATTGGCACGATTGCTGCCAATGAAGTTGCGTGCGACTTTCGTTGTTCCAGCCCCAGCCACGAAATGTATAGCGGAACCATTAAGAAGCCGCCGCCCACTCCAAACATTCCAGCCAGGACTCCCGCAAGTAATCCAATTGCAACAGCTAGCAAGATTTGGCGACGAGTCATTTCCGAGAGCATTTAAACAAACCTAACTGCGGTGATGTTCTTCTAGCTCTCTTTGTCTGGCTTTGTAACTGAAATGGCTTGAGCGAAATTTGCAAAAGATTCCGATAAAGCTATGCGACTATCACTAATACGTGAAAATACTTCGGCTGCCGATGATTCAGCGTCAGAGAAGCGCGTGCCAGCTTGATTTGATATTTTCGTCAAAGTGGACTGCGTATCGAACCACTGTTCGCGAAGTTCGGATATTCGCTTAGTTAGATCCTCGAATACTTTTTGGTTGGTATCAATCGAGGCCAGTACGGTATCGCGGTATGTGATTGCGGCTTGTCGAAGCGCAGCGGATTCAGCTTGTGACTCTTGCGAAGCCTTGTGAATAATTTCATCCGCTTTCGCTTGTGCCTGAGCGACGATTTGTTCAGCTTGGGATTCAGCTTGCTGCAACTTGTTTTGAGCATCCAAAATAGTTGCGCTGTAACTCTTACCAGCATCCTCGCTAAGTGCGCGAGCGTCCCCAGTAGCCTTTTCAAGCATTGACTGAGTTGCATTTATTGCTTCAGTCTGAAGTCGCTTTGCTTCAACTTGAGCTGCGGAGAGTTGGGCAGAAGTAGTCTTTTCAGTTTGGGAGCGCAGTTGATTTAATTCCGCTTCAGTACTTGCTCTCGTTGCAGTCAGCTCTTGGTCTAAATTCGCGCGCTGGGTCGCAATTTCTTTATCAACACTTAGCTTTAGAACCTCAATTTCTTTGGCTACTTCATTCGCACGCCGAGTGGCATCATCTATAAGTTTTGCGATTACTTTTTGGTTTGCCTCTGTTTGTGAATCAGCATCATTTTGAGTTGCCTCTAATAATTGAGATGCTTGATCGCGAGCAGTTTCAAGAGTTGAAGTAGCTTCAGCACGGAGCTTGCGAGCATCAACGTTTGCGGCTTCCCGAGTTTGGCGGGCATCCAGTTCACAACTTGCGCGAATTTGTTCGCGCTCTGACTCTGCTTGTTGCAATGTATCAGTGGCTTGTTCAATGAGTTTTCCAGCACGCATTCGGGCTGCACGAATTATTACAGCAGCATCCTCAGCAGCAATCTGCGTCAGAGCGTCTTCGTCCATATCAATGAAACTTTGACGTCCTGCGGCGCCTTCAAGTTCGGTGATGCGTGCCTGTAATGCACCAATAGTTTTCTCTGAATCTGCTGAATCTCGCATGTCGGGGCTCCCGTTACTCTCATCGCCCTTAAAAAAGCGACCTAAACCTTTGCTATCACTCACTGGACTTCCTCGCTTCCTAATGGCAACTCTAGAGCAGATTTAAGTTTCTGGAAATCCGTTTTCCCAGATAGATACAGGGATTACCGAGTCCGGCTACCTCCGCGAGAACCACCCGATCGACCTTGCGGACGCCCACCACCGGAACGCGAGCCACCTGGGCGGCCACCGCGCTTAGCAGGCTCTGCTGGAGGTTTCCACGCGATTCCCGTTGGTTCCTTGGCTCCTGTGATGGAAACTAATTCCTTGGACATTGGCTTAACTTTTACCACTTCTGGGTCAACCCCAGCCCGGTTCGTCATCGCAGTTACTGCCTTTTGCTGACGCGGCCCAATCATTGTTACGACTTTGCCAGTTTCGCCAGCGCGAGCGGTGCGGCCTGCACGGTGCAAATAATCTTTGTGATCATTTGGTGGATCGATGTGAACCACCAAACTCACGCCATCAACGTGAATTCCACGAGCCGCAACATCAGTTGCAACTAAGACATCAGTTAGGCCTTCTTTAAAGGCAGCTAGCGTTCGGGTGCGAACTGCTTGGGTTTTACCACCATGCAATGCGCCCGCTGGCACACCTTTGTTAGCTAGATCTTTGGCTATACGATCCACGCCCGCCTGCGTGCGAGCGAAGAACATGGTCTTGCCTTTACGTGAGCCAATTTCTGCCAAGATCGTTGGCTTATCTTCGCTATAAGTAATAAATAAGTAATGTGTCATGGTTGTAACGGAGGCTTTACCTGAGTTAGTTGCATGCTCAATTGGATTCTTTAGGTACTTCTTAACAATCTTGTCGACATCCTTATCAAGGGTTGCACTAAATAATAAACGCTGTGAACCAGGCTTGGTCATGTCTAGTACTTCGACAATCTGTGGCATGAATCCCATGTCACACATTTGATCAGCTTCATCAAGAATTGTGATTTCAATTTTGCTTAAGTTGATGTGGCCTTGTTCTACTAGGTCATTAAGGCGGCCAGGAGTAGCAACCACAATTGGAACGCCACGCTTTAGTGCATCAATTTGTTTTGCGTACGGCATACCACCAGCAATTAAGCGAATGTCTAGCTCAACTGCTTGGGCGTATGGCATAAGTGCGTCTGTGACTTGCATTGCAAGTTCGCGAGTTGGGACTAAAACAATGCCAAGTGGGTGCTTTGCCGTTGCTTTGCGATGCGCTAACCGAGTAACCATTGCCAAACCAAACGCAAGTGTCTTACCGGATCCAGTTTGTCCGCGACCTAATACGTCGCGACCACTAATTGCATCAGGAAGAGTTTTTGCTTGAATTGGGAATGGGGTATCAATTCCTTGACGCTTTAACGTGCTGAGTAGTTCTGTGGAAACGCCTAATTCTGCCCAGTTACTTGATGCTGTATCTAATGCAACTTCTGCAGTGTCCTCTGACATGGCGCCAGTTGATTCATCATCGTAATCACGCGACACTTTTTCCCGCGGTAGTCGAGACTTTGGTGCGTAAACATCATCACTCTTTGTGCGAGGTGCGCGCTTTGGTGCTTCGTCTTCGTATCGCGCGCGCGTAGTTGGACGTGAGTCAGAAGTTTTACGTGGCGCGCGAGTTGACGGTGCATCATCGCGACTGCGAGCTGGTGGCCGGGAATCTGAGTAAGTACGTGGTGCGCGCTTTGGTGCTTCGTCTTCGTAGCGTGCGCGTGTGGTTG
>JASJMK010000059.1:0-3730 GCA_037619625.1 Actinomycetes bacterium | reverse complement strand
GTCTAAATAAACTTCGCGGGTTGGCGAACCCTTGATGCCAAGCTTTTTTTCTGGGGCTCCAAAACTTACACCTACGTCATCTTTTTTAACCACAAAGGCAGTTATGCCACCGCGCGTACCTTTATCTTTGTCGGTAACGGCAAGTACTGTGTAAATTTCACTTTCCCCAGCATTGGTAATCCATTTCTTTGATCCGTTCAAAGTCCAAGAATCACCAGTTGCATCGGCGGTGGTTTTCATTGAGCCAGCATCACTGCCAGCATCAGTCTCAGATAGCGCGTAAGACCATAAAGTTTCACCTGATGCCAGACCCGGTAAAAATTCTTTCTTTAGTTCCTCGCTGCCGCTCATGATCACTGGCAACGATGCCAGTTTGTTTACCCCTGGAATCAAAGAGCTCGAAGCGCAAGCACGCGCAACTTCCTCAACAACAATTGCATAGGCCAAAGCGTCACCTTGCGCGCCACCGTAAGCTTCGGGCACGTGAATTGCTTGTAGTTCTGCTGCCCGGAGGGCGTCGTATGCCTCCTGTGGGAAGCGGGCATCCTCGTCTACTTGCGCTGCAAACGGTGCGATTTTATTCTCTGCCAACGATCTAACTACCGCGCGCAACTCCTCGTGCTCCGCGCTCGTCTGGAAGAAGTCGAATGTAGTCAATGTGTCTCCTGAGATGGCGGATTGCATACAATCTTGTCACTTTTCGAACAGATTTGCCATCGGAACCCTTAATTTGGTCAAAACCTAGCAAGAATTTGAGAATAGATGTATACAAGAAGAAGGATTTTCGTTACCGGGAGGGCAAATGACGCAAGCGTTTAGTAATGCAGGATATGGTCAAGGCGAAGTTGGCTGGGGCACTCGCCCAGCGGTTATCGCAGTGGATTTCCAAATGGCATTTTGTGACCCAAAGTACGCGTTAGGTCGAAGCGAACATGCGCAACGCGCTATCTCTAATGCAGCTCGACTTTTCCCCGCAGCCCGCGCCGCTGGAATTCCAATCATCCACACCGCGGTTGCCTGGTCACATGACACGGAGTTTGCCAGATGGAAAGTTCCGGCACTTCGCGATATTCAGCCGGGCTCATACGAAGCAAAAATTCACCCAGATCTTTGGGATGACGATGACGTTTACATTCTGAAGCGTTTTCCATCCGCTTTCTTTGGTACTGACTTAAGTTCGATTCTCACAACCAACAGCATCGACACAGTATTAGTAACTGGAGTGACCACTTCCGGCTGCGTACGCGCCACAATAGTGGATTCGTTCTCTTATGGTTTTCGCACAATTGCAATTGATGACGCATGTGGCGATCAAGATAGCGGACCACACGATGCAAACATGCAAGATGTTGGTCGACGATACGCAGATGTGATTCAGACTGACGAGGCCATTAGCAAAATAGCTAGCCTCACACCTGCTTCATAAGAAATGAATTCAGGTGCTGTTTGCTTCACTGGAAGGTTTCAGCCATTTCACAAACAACATTTTGAGGTAGTTGAAGCCGTTAGCAAAAGGTACGCGCGCATCATAATCGGCATAACTAACCCCGATTTAACGAAATTAAACCAGCATTCCGAAAGTTCACATCGACATACTGTTAATGCCAATCCTTTTGACTTTGAAGCTCGTCGAGAAATTGTCTTAGCTTCATTACGGGATTTGCCAGAAGTAGCAGTAATCCCATTCGATTTGGAAACTCCAGAGTCTTGGCAAGTTCCAACTGGCACTACTTTTGCTCTTCGGATTTTTAGTTCCTGGGAGTTAAGTAAACAGAAGCTATTTGAGTCAAACGGCTACCCAACGGAGCTTTTAGATTCGCCCGCACATAAATTATCTGCAAGTTCGATTCGCGATCAACTAATGGCTGGAAATACTGACTGGCAAGAGCAAGTTTGTCCGGGTGCAATCGACGAGATTTTGCTTGCTTGGAATTATTCTGTTGCACAAAGTGTTGGCGACTAATTATGAAACCAGCACCGATGTGGGATGACCGGACTCCCATAATGCTCATCACTTTAGATGGTTTAGGTGATCGGCCAAGTGCGCAGCTTGCTAATCAAACACCACTTGCCGCAGCGCGCACTCCAGTTTTTGATGAACTAACCAAAATCGGCGTGAGTGGAATTCACCAACCATTTGGATTAGGTCGGGCCACCTCAAGTGAGCGAAGCCATTGGGCCATGTTTGGGCAAACTGCGCCATTTCCTGGGCGGGCTTTTTTGGAGGCGCTCGGTTCTGACATCTCGATAGCTCAAGGGTCCGCCCACTTTCATTTATCTTTGCGACCAGCGGAATTTCGCGGTTCACAATTACACACACTTGGTCGAGTGTCTAAGGCCGATAGTGAAGATTGTGAGCTTTTATTTGCTGACTTGCGGGATATGGATCATGAACTTGCGCCAATTTTGCATGCGCTACGAACTGGCGAATGTATTTTGGAGGCGCCCAAACTATCAACGCATGAAATTAGCGATAGTGACCCACTCTTTGGTCATCTCTATCCAGTATTGCTGCCGGTCGCCCTTTCTGACGCAACGGATTTGCCAGCGGCCCAAAACTCAGCGGCATTGTTGGCAAGTTGGGTGCGATCTGCCGTCGCGCTTCTTCGCTCACATCCAGTGAACATCTCTCGCATTACAGCTGGAAAACCTGCACTACTTGCACCAGTCACAAAGTGGGCCAGCCTTAGCCAAAGTATGGAAACCTTTGAGGCAGTCACTGGACTGCGCGGCGCCGCTGTCACCAGTTCTGCGCTGTACCGAGGATTGGCAGATGTTTTGGGTATGCCAAAGATTCACATCCCAAGTGATTTAACGGATGTCCAGGGTGATTTTGAAGCTCGACTTAAAGCTGGAATTGGACTTACTGCGGAGTATTCATTCGTCCATGTCCACACTAAGGCCACAGATGAAGCTGGACACACTAAAAATCCAGAACTAAAACGCGATGTTATCGAAGAGTTGGATCGCGCCTGTGAATCTCTAATTGAACTTTCCAAATCAGTAACGATTGCAATCACTGGCGACCATGCAACTCCATCAAGCGGTGGGATGATGCATTCCGCTCATCCCACATCTCTAATTTTGGTCGGGCCACATGTAAGTCCAGATGAGACAAATATTTGTAGTGAGAAAGTTCACACGACTGGACAGCTAGGAGTAGTGCAGGCATCCGACATGATTTCATTGTTAGCTCATTACTCACACCGAGCTACCTTCATTGGGCACAACATTGGTGCACGTAGGACAATGGCACTACCAGATAGCCCAGCAACTCTAGATTTTTTACCAACAGACTAAAAGCAAAATTAACAATCAAACTCAAAACAAGAATAGGAACCAAATGACTAAGGCAACTACCTCCCCACTGGATGTTGAGTTACACATTCCAGCACACCTCGATTCAGTGATCGCTGAGGTAACTTCGCTTTATGAAACCGAAGTTGCGCCGCGGGAAGCTGCGCTCAAGCATCGATTAAAGGATCAGTCCAAGTTTTTAGATGAACAAGGTCGCCTGCACCCTGAAATCATTGCTGCGCGTCGTGAAATCATGGCTGCCTCCGGCGCAAAGAACATCTATAGCGCACATTTACCCGAGTCACTTGGTGGACGCGGCCTTGGGCGCGAAGACATGATTTATGTGGAAGAGCATGTTTATGGATATGGCGTTGACCTTAATCCTGCGCTGCTGTCCTGGTCCGAGGGTGCAACTCCTCGTTTACTAAAAGCT
>JASJMK010000058.1:0-86665 GCA_037619625.1 Actinomycetes bacterium | reverse complement strand
TGGAAGATAACTATGGTGCGTGCGATCGCGAAGTAGTGGATTTCGAATTCCTTGATGAATCAAATATTCATAACTCCGAGAAAGCGCAGCAAAGCGCGCATCAAAATCTTGGGCAGTGACTTCCATTTCTTTAATTGAAATATCTTCAGGCAGGATGGCATTTATTCGGTAGGCCAGGTCGCCCATGTCGATTAGGGATTCAGCTGGCATATCGAAGTGAATTACTTGACCAATTGCATGCACGCCAGCATCGGTACGACCAGCACATTGGACAACCACTCGATCTAGCCTAAGAAAAACTGCCAGAGCATTTTCTAATTCACCCTGAATAGTTCGCCGATCTGGTTGCATCCCCCAGCCCGAAAAGTCTTTTCCGTCATAAGCAACTAGCGCGCGAATGCGAATGAGCCCCTGCGCTGCAACTGCAACGAGGGGCTCATTCGATAACACCATTTAGTTACGCTTCGTCAGTTGCAACGTCTTCTTCCGACGCAACAACATCAGAATCGGCCTGTGATACTTCAGCTTCGATAGCTGCAACTTCCTCAACTGCAGCTATCTCTTCAGCAGATTCAATCTCACTTGACTGCGCTTCTTCTGATTCTGGTTGGGTTTCTACCGCTGCTGCTTTTGCTGCAACTGCTGCGGCAGCCGCTGCAGTCGCCATTTCAGCTTCCTTGGCAGCACGACGAGCCACACCTTCGGCAGCGCGAGCTGCATCAAGTTCTTCAACAAGTTCAATAACTGCCATTGGAGCGTTATCTCCTTTGCGTGGACCAATCTTTACGATTCGGGTGTAGCCACCTTCACGATTTTGGAAGCGCGGACCAATTTCTGCAAAAAGAGTGTGAACAACATCCTTATTACGGATAACAGTTAACACCCGACGACGAGCATGAAGATCGCCCTTCTTCGAGATTGTGATCAATCGCTCGGCAACTGGGCGCAACCTACGTGCCCGCGCTTCAGTCGTTGTGATGCGACCATGCTCGAACAACGCAGTTGCGAGGTTAGCCAGAATTAAGCGCTCGTGAGACGGACTTCCGCCCATTCGCTTACCCTTGGATGGCTGTGGCATGTTTTTCTCCTGTCAATTCGTTACTGGAAATGAGTGCTCCTTAGAGCTGCTCATCCTCAGCGAAACTTTGGTCGTCATCTGTTGCTGCATCTTCAGCTACTGCTGCTGGTGCTGCTTCGGACTGGAAAGTTGCATAGGAACCAGCTGGTACGAATGCTTCTTCATCGTCTTCGTTGTAATCATCATCAAATGCTGATGCATACTGACTTGGATCAAATCCTGGAGGTGAATCCTTAAGTGCAATTCCCATCGAGATCAACTTGTCCTTGACTTCGTCAATGGACTTTGCACCGAAGTTACGGATGTCCATCAAGTCAGCTTCGGAGCGTGTGATTAGTTCTCCAACAGTGTGGATACCTTCACGCTTTAGGCAGTTGTAAGAACGAACAGTTAAGTCAAGTGCTTCAACTGGCATGCTTAGTTGCTCGGCAGCGAACTGGTCTGTTACTGATGGTCCAATTTCGATACCTTCAGCTTCAACGTTAAGTTCGCGGGCTAGACCAAATAGCTCAACAAGAGTTGCTCCGGCTGATGCGATTGCATCGCGAGGCACAATTGAACCCTTGGTTTCAACATCAATGACAAGTGAGTCGAAGTCGGTGCGCTGTTCAACGCGGGTGGCTTCCACCTTGTAAGTGACCTTAAGAACTGGTGAGTAAATTGAGTCAATTGGAATTCGCCCGATTTCTCCGCCGCTTGCCTTGTTGTTAGCTGCCGAGATGTAACCGCGACCCTGCTCAACAACGATTTCCATGTCTAACTTGCCCTTGTCATTGAGGGTAGCTAGGAATAATTCTGGATTGAAGATTTCAACGCCAGCTGGTGGAGCAATGTCCGCAGCTGTTACTGGGCCTGGGCCCTGCTTGCGTAAGTACATAGTCACTGGCTCGTCAAACTGCGAAGACACAACCAAGTTCTTAAGGTTCAGGATGACTTCAGTGATGTCTTCCTTAACGCCTTCGATGGTGGTGAATTCGTGCAGGATGCCTTCAAGCTTGATGCTTGTAATTGCTGCACCTGGAATGGATGACAGCAAGGTACGGCGAAGTGAGTTACCTAGTGTGTAACCAAAGCCTGGTTCTAGCGGTGCAAGCACAAAGCGGGAACGAGTTTCGGATAGTACTTCTTCTTTTAGTTCTGGGCGGACTGAGATCAGCACAGTTATTTCCTTTCGGCGACAGCCACAATTTGAAGTCGCACTTTTATGGGGATGTTAATTACTTGGAGTAAAGTTCAACGATCAACTGTTCCTGAACCTGAGTGTCAATGACCTCACGTGCAGGAAGGGAGTGGACCAGGATACGCATGCCAGCTGGAATAACTTCCAACCATGCAGGTACGGTACGTTCGCCGATTTCCGAATAAGCGACCTGGAATGGGGTCATCTCTAGGGAAGACTTGCGAACTTCAATTACATCGTTAGGGCTAACGCGAAATGATGGGATGTCCACTTTCTGGCCGTTAACAACGATGTGTCCGTGACGAACAAGCTGACGTCCCATGTCGCGGCTCTTTGCAAAGCCAGCGCGGAAGACAACGTTGTCCAAACGGGATTCAAGAATACGAAGTAGGTTCTCACCAGTCTTGCCGTGCTTACGGCTAGCTTCTTCGTAGTAACCGCGGAACTGCTTTTCTAGCACTCCGTAGATACGCGCAGTCTTCTGCTTCTCACGCATCTGCAATAAGTATTCAGATTCCTTGGCGCGACCGCGACCATGCTGGCCTGGAGGGTAAGGACGAGATTCCATTGGGCACTTTGGTGAATCACACTTTGAACCCTTGAGGAATAATTTTGTTTTTTCGCGACGGCAACGCTTGCAATCGGGACCGGTATAACGAGCCATGAGTTTTGTCTCCTAATTTCTTCGTATCAGACGCGACGGCGCTTGGACGGGCGGCATCCGTTATGAGGGACAGGGGTCATGTCTTGAATTGTTCCAACTTCAAGACCAGAGGCCTGCAGGGAGCGAATCGCAGTTTCGCGACCAGAACCTGGGCCCTTTACAAAAACATCGACTTTCTTCATACCGTGTTCCATTGCTCGCTTGGCAGCAGCTTCAGCAGCCATCTGCGCAGCAAAGGGAGTGCTCTTACGACTTCCCTTGAAACCAACTTGGCCAGCTGATGACCAAGCGATTACGGCACCAGATGGGTCGGTAATTGAAACGATTGTGTTGTTGAATGTTGATTTGATATAGGCCTGGCCTATTGCAACATTCTTCTTTTCCTTGCGACGGATCTTCTTAGCACCGGCCGCAGTGGCTTTCTTTGGAGGCATTGGTTTCCTTAATTCTCAGATGGGAAGAGGTCAGTAGCTACTTAGCTACTTTCTTCTTTCCAGCCACGGTCTTCTTCGGACCTTTACGGGTACGGGCGTTGGTGTGGGTGCGCTGTCCACGGACAGGCATTCCACGACGATGACGGATTCCTTGGTACGAACCGATTTCAATCTTGCGACGAATATCGGCTTGCACCTCGCGACGAAGGTCACCTTCAATTTTGAAGTTGGCTTCGATGAATTCGCGTAACGGAATTAGTTGCTCATCCGTTAGGTCCTTAACGCGAAGATCTGGACTGATACCGGTTGCCGCAAGGATTTCATCCGCGCGGGTACGGCCAATGCCAAAGATATATGTAAGGGCGATCTCTAGACGCTTCTCGCGCGGGAGGTCGACACCAACAAGGCGTGCCATCAGGCGTTACTCATTTCTGTTCTCGGTAAAGGTCTCGCACGTTCACCATTCCTTGCCGCCTGACAAGGTCCTCAGCCTTTACACACCTGAGGGTGTCGTTCCGAATTCACGCACGCGTTCATTCGGGATCGGGTGATCGTCTTATTTAGGTCTATCTAGCCCTGACGCTGTTTATGGCGTGGGTTTTCGCAAATGACCATGACAACACCATGACGACGAATGACTTTGCACTTGTCGCACATTGGCTTAACTGAGGGATTAACCTTCACTTTTCATTTCCTGATCACTTGTAACGATAAACAATTCGTCCGCGGGTTAGATCGTATGGAGATAACTCCACAACAACCTTGTCATCGGGCAGAATGCGGATGTAGTGCATACGCATCTTGCCGGAGATGTGAGCTAGAACTTTGTGGCCATTTTCGAGTTCTACCCGAAACATTGCGTTCGGTAGTGCCTCGGTGATGGTGCCTTCGATCTCGATGGCGCCGTCTTTTTTGGCCATAAAAGTACTGACTCTCCTTTGGAAGCGGCCTAATGAATGAACTTTAGGACCGAGGACTGATGTTACGGCAATACCCTGCAAAACATGAAATCCTGGGAGTGACCCCCCATTGAAATAAGGGTTTTTGCAATTTTCGACTCGAGTTTTAGCAAAAACTTGAGTTTTTATGAATTAAACAGCGAACTTAGCTGCTGGACTTGGGATTGCGTTGGCCGCAAAATACTGCGCACCCCCGTCATGAGCCGTTAAAACCCATGGCCCATCTGCTGTGATTGCAACCGTATGCTCCCAATGCGCTGCGCGCGAGCCATCTGTTGTTACTACAGTCCATTCGTCATCAAGTGTTCGCACGTGTTTTGATCCAAGCGTGGCCATGGGTTCAATCGCAAGTGCCATGCCAGGAATTAATTCTGGTCCGTGGCCTGGTTCGCCGTAATTTGGAATAAGTGGATCCATGTGCATCTTTGTTCCAATTCCATGACCACCGTACTCTTCTAAAATTCCGTAATTTCCGGCGTTGCGAATAACAACCTCGATAGCGTGGCTGATGTCAGATAACCGATTTCCTGCAACAGCCTTCGCCAAGCCAGCCCACATTGATTCGCGCGTTGCATTACTCAATGCCGTTTGCTCAGGTCTTGGTGTTCCAATTTCAATTGTTATTGCTGCGTCGCCATTCCAGCCATCCACAATCGCTCCAAAATCAACGGATAAAATGTCACCATCTTTTAACGCAATTTCATTTGGAATTGAATGCACCACTTCATCATTTAATGACGAGCAAATCACCGCTGGATAACCAAAGTAGCCAAGAAAAGAGGATTGTGCGCCTGCAGCTGTCAGCATCTCGCGCGCAATTTTATCTAGTTGCAATGTTGTAACACCTGGACCAGCTTCGAGTTGCATGCGAGCTAATACATCGGCAACAACTAATCCAGCCTTGCGCATCAATAAAATTTGTTCTGGCGACTTTATTTCAATTTTACTTTTTCGACCAAGCATTTGGCGAAACTAACTTTTTAGCGCGTCAGAAATTCGAGCAGTAACTTCTGCAATGGATCCCAGTCCATCAACTTGAACTAATAAGCCGCGAGATTTGTAAAGAGCAGTTAGCGGCTCAGTTTGTTCTGCATAAAGTTCTAAGCGTCTGCGGATTACTTCCGTGGTGTCATCGCTTCGACCTTGTTCTTCAGCGCGAACGATAAGTCGTTTAACTACTTCTTCAGTGTCAGCTGTAAGTTCCAGTACTCGATCCAGTGGAGTAGCGCCGAGCATGCCATCTAGTTCAGCAACTTGGGCAACTGTGCGCGGATAACCGTCTAGCAAAAATCCGGCTTTAGTATCAGCATCGTTTAGCCGCGCGCGGACCATACCGTTTGTTACTGAGTCAGGAACATACTCTCCTGCGTCCATGTATTTTTTTGCTTCTTGGCCAAGCGCAGTGCCTTGTGCCAAATTCATTCGGAATAGATCTCCCGTAGAAATATGCGTAATCCCAAACTCGGAACAGATCATTTCTGCTTGAGTACCTTTGCCAGCACCTGGTGGCCCCATTATGAGCAACCGCATTACTTCAAGAAACCTTCGTAATTGCGTTGCTGTAGTTGGCTTTCGATTTGCTTCACAGTGTCCAAACCTACGCCCACAATGATCAAAATACTTGTGCCACCAAAAGCGAATCTGGTACCAACGCCGAGTGCTGCAAATGCTAAGTAAGGAAGCGTTGCAATTGTTGCTAAGTAGAGCGAGCCCGGCAATGTGATGCGATTTAGGACGTAAGCCAAATATTCAGCAGTTGGCTTACCTGCTCGGATCCCAGGAATGAAGCCACCGTACTGCTTCATGTTGTCGGCAGTCTCTTCGGGATTAAACGTAATTGAGACATAGAAATAAGCGAAGAACATAATAAGTAAAAAGTTAAGCGTCAAGTAACCAGAGCGACCTGGATCCATATAGGTCGCAACCCATTGCGCCCACGCTGCTTGTGAACCCGTTAGTTGCACAATTAGCGAAGGTAAGTAAAGCAGCGATGAGGCAAAGATAACCGGAATAACACCAGCTTGATTCACCTTTATCGGTAAGTAAGTTGAGGTGCCGCCATAGGACTTACGTCCAACTTGCCGCTTGGCATATTGCACTGGAATTCGTCGTTGGGCTTGTTCAACGAAAACAACGCCAGCAATAGTCACGCCAATGACCAGAAGTACCAAGATGAACTTGAGCGAACCATCGATCGTAAAAATTGATGATAACTGACCTGGGAAAGTTGAAATAATCGAGGAGAAAATCAAAATCGACATACCGTTACCAACGCCACGATCTGTAATTAACTCGCCTAGCCAGAAAATTAACGAAGCTCCCGCAGTCATAACAACAACAATCGTCAGCAGCATTTGGATTGATTGATTAGGAAGTAGTTGCTCATTGCAACCCTGGAACAATCGGCCAGGAGTACGGGCCAAAGTAATAATCGTTGTAGATTGCAAAACTGCTAGACCAACAGTTAGGTACCGCGTGTACTGGGTAATGCGAGCTTGACCTGCCTGGCCTTCCTTCTTCAAGGATTCCAGTCGCGGAATTACCACGGTTAACAACTGAATAATGATGCTCGAGGTGATGTAAGGCATGATGCCAAGTGCAAAAATCGACAGCTGCAGTAACGCACCACCGCTAAATAAGTTGATCAGTCCATAGATCGAATTATCTTGAACTGAATCCACACAGAATTGCACTGCAGCGTAACTCACTCCTGGTGCAGGAATAACCGAACCCATTCGAAAAAGACTAATGATGCCCAGAGTGAATAATAATTTACGGCGCAGGTCTGGAGTGCGAAACGCTGCTGCAAATGCACTAAGCATTCTCGACTCCTTCGGTAATTTTCTTTTGAAAATTTGAATTCGGCAGTCTCATACAACTGCCGAATTCAAATTAATCAGATTTGGTTTACAGAACCACCAGCTGCGGCAATTTTTGCCTTAGCTGATTCCGAGAACGCGTTTGCGGTTATTTTTACTGAAACAGAAATGTCGCCCTGACCTAAAACTTTAACGAGCTCGCCCTTGCGAACTGCGCCAGCTTTTACTAGGTCAGTGATGGAAATATCGCCACCTTTTGGAAACAGTGCGTTGATCTGTGCCACGTTAACAACCTGGTACTCCGTGCCAAATGGGTTCTTGAAACCCTTCAACTTTGGAGTACGCATGTGAAGTGGCATCTGGCCACCTTCAAAGCGCACTGGTACTTGATAGCGAGCCTTTGTACCTTTGGTACCACGACCTGCTGTCTTACCCTTGCTACCTTCACCACGGCCAACGCGTGTTTTTGCAGTCTTACTACCCGGAGCCGGGCGAAGATGATGAATCTTAAGAGTCATGGTTACTTAACCTCCTCAACACTTACCAAGTGGCGAACGGTGTTAACCATGCCACGAATTTCTGGACGATCTTCCTTAACGACAGTGTCACCAATTCGCTTTAAGCCAAGTGAGCGCAAGGTATCGCGCTGATTTTGCTTGCCGCCAATACCAGACTTCAACTGAGTTACTTTGAACTGTGCCATTACGCACCAACCTTCTCTGCGTTCGCGCGAAGTAGGGCTGCTGGCGCAACTTGGTCAAGTGGTAAGCCACGGCGAGCCGCAACCTGTTCTGGGCGCTCCAACATTTTCAGCGCTGCAACAGTTGCATGCACAATGTTGATTGCATTGTCAGATCCAAGTGACTTAGAAAGTACATCTGCAATTCCGGCGCATTCAAGCACCGCGCGCACTGGTCCACCTGCGATAACGCCGGTACCTGGAGCTGCTGGACGAAGCATTACTACGCCAGCTGCAGCTTCACCTTTGACCGGATGTGGAATGGTCTTTTGAATGCGAGGCACAACGAAGAAATTTTTCTTTGCTTCCTCAACACCTTTTGCGATGGCAGCAGGCACTTCTTTTGCCTTGCCGTAACCCACGCCAACTCGACCATCGCCGTCACCGACAACAACTAGAGCGGTGAAGCTAAAGCGACGACCACCCTTAACAACTTTCGATACACGGTTGATAGCAACAACACGCTCTACGAATGCACTCTTCTCGACAGGTGCCTGTGAGCGATCATTACGATCACGACGTTCGCGACGATCGTTAGTACCGCCCTCGCGAGTTTCACCACCACGTTGGTTAGCAGCCATAATTACTTTTCCTACTTCCTTCGTGACTTAGAAATCGAGGCCGCCCTCGCGGGCGCCATCAGCTAGTGCCGCAATTCGGCCGTGGTACTTATTGCCACCACGATCAAATACGACTGTTGAAATACCGGCTTGCTTTGCACGCTCTGCAACAAGTTTTCCGACCTCACGGGCCTTCGCGCTCTTGTCATCAGCTTTGCTCTTCAAGGTCTTTTCCATCGTTGATGCGTATGCAAGTGTGTGACCTGCTACATCGTCAACTACCTGGACTGAGATGTGACGAGCTGAACGATTAACAACCATGCGTGGACGCGCAGTTGTTCCCGAAAGCTTCTTGCGAACGCGAGTGTGGCGACGCTTACGCGCTACCGCTTTCTTGTTACCTGAACCTAATTTGGCTACGACAGACATGATTACTTCTTGCCAGCCTTTCCAGCCTTGCGACGAATGACTTCGTCTGAATAACGGATACCTTTTGCTTTGTATGGATCTGGCTTACGAAGCTTGCGCAAGTTTGCGGATACTTCGCCAACTTGCTGCTTATCGATACCTGATACATGCAATTTTGTTGGAGTCTCAACTGTGAAAGTAATTCCTGCAGGAGCAGTTACCTTCACTGGGTGTGAGTAACCAAGTGCAAACTCCAAAGTGTCACCTTGGGCAGCTACGCGGTAACCGGTACCTGTGATTTCCAAAGTCTTTGAGTAGCCCTGTGTTACGCCAACAACCATGTTGGAGATCAACGTGCGAGTCAGACCGTGACGGGCACGACTTTCACGCTCGTCGTTTGGACGGGTAACGGCAAGTTGCCCATCTTCTTCGCGCGCAACAGTGATTGGCTCTACAACAACGTGTGAAAGTGAACCTTTAGGTCCCTTAACAGTGACGTTGGAACCATCAATAGTTACTTCTACGCCACTTGGGATAGTGATTGGCATGCGACCGATACGTGACATGTCAAACCCCCTTAGTAAACGTAGGCGAGAACTTCTCCGCCTACGCCTTTCTGTGCGCATTGCTTGTCAGTTAAAAGTCCAGTTGAAGTGGAGATAATCGCAATTCCTAGTCCACCTAATACTCGAGGTAGCGCAGTGTTCTTTGCGTAAACACGAAGACCTGGCTTGGAGACTCGGCGCACGCCAGCAATTGAACGCTCGCGATTGGGTCCATACTTCAAAGTGATGTTAAGTGTTTTGCCAACATGTGCATCTGCAACGTCAAAGCCCTTGATGTAACCCTCACGCTTGAGGATTTCAGCTATGTGCTCTTTCATTTTGGAATGCGGCATTGACACGGACTCATGGTGAGCCGAGTTTGCATTACGAACACGCGTTAGCATGTCTGCAATTGGGTCTGTCATCGTCATTGGCTTATCGCCCTTCTCGTCGCGGTATCCCGTTAAGGACCTACGTCGTTGTTGTTGTTACCAAGAACTCTTGGTGATACCTGGAAGTTCGCCAGCATGTGCCATCTCACGGAAACAAATTCGGCAAAGGCCGAACTTGCGGTAAACCGAATGTGGACGTCCGCAGCGCTGGCAGCGGGTGTAACCACGAACTTTGAACTTCGGGGTTTCGTTGGCTTTATTCCTAAGACCGGTTTTCGCCATGACTTAAGCCTCCTTGAATGGGAAGCCCAGGAGCTTTAATAGCGCCCGACCTTCAGCATCATTAGCAGCAGTTGTAACCAGCGTGATATCCATTCCACGCTGACGATCTACTGAGTCTGGATTGATTTCATGGAACATAACCTGCTCGGTTAGACCGAAGGTGTAGTTACCATTTCCATCAAACTGCTTTGGGGATAGACCACGGAAGTCGCGGATACGTGGCAGAGCCAGTGTCAGCAGACGATCTAGGAATTCCCACATGCGATCGCCACGTAATGTAACGTGCGCACCGATTGGCATACCTTCGCGAAGTTTGAACTGCGCAATAGATAGCCGAGCTTTTGTGACCTGTGGCTTTTGGCCAGTGATTGCGGTTAGATCGCGGATTGCGCCTTCGATCAACTTTGAATCACGAGCAGCCTCGCCAACACCCATGTTCACAACGATCTTTGTCAGACCAGGAACTTGCATGGCGTTAGCAAAGGAAAACTCTGACTTTAGCGCAGGAACAATTTCCTCACGGTAAGTCGTCTTTAAGCGTGGAGACACTTTGACATCAGTAGACATTAAATGTCCTTTCCGGATTGACGGGCAACACGAACGCCACGGGAGCCCTCGTAAGTTGTGCCATCGGTACGAGTCTTAGTTACTGTGTCGCGACGGGCGCCAACTTTAGTTGGCTTTCCATCTACGAGTAGCTGAACGTTTGAAACATGAATTGGAGCTTCAATTGTTTCGATTCCGCCCACGACTACACCGCGAGTTGTCTGTTCTTTACGAACGTGACGCTTCATGCGGTTAACGCCTTCGACGATAACTTTGTTACGTTCTTCAAATACTGCAAGAACTGTTCCTTTGGAACCCTTGTCTTTGCCAGCAATTACCAACACTTCATCACCTGTTTTGATTTTCATTACAAAACCTCCGGTGCAAGTGAAATAATTTTCATGAACTTCTTATCGCGAAGTTCACGACCAACTGGTCCAAAGATACGAGTGCCACGAGGTTCGCCGTCAGCCTTAAGAATGACTGCTGCGTTCTCGTCGAAACGAATGTAGGAACCATCTGGGCGGCGGCGCTCTTTTTTGGTGCGCACGATAACGGCCTTGATGACATCGCCTTTTTTGACGTTGCCACCAGGGATCGCGTCCTTGACTGTACCAACGACAACATCGCCAATACCTGCATAACGACGGCCGGAACCACCGAGAACACGGATAACCAAAATTTCCTTGGCACCTGTGTTGTCAGCGACTCTTAGTCGAGACTCTTGTTGAATCACTTTTGATCCCTACCCTTACTTAGCTTTCTCGAGGATCTCAACCATGCGCCAACGCTTGGTAGCGCTGAGTGGTCGAGTCTCCATCAACAGAACACGATCACCAATGCCAGCGGCATTGGTCTCGTCATGTGCTTTTAGCTTGTTTGTGCGACGCACAACCTTGCCATAAAGCGGATGCTTAAAGCGATCTTCAACTGCAACGACAATTGTCTTATTCATCTTGTCGCTAACAACTAAACCTTCACGAACCTTGCGGTCGCCGCGCTCTACGTCGCTCATGCTGCACCCTCACTACTATCAACCGGAGTGATACCTAATTCGCGTTCGCGCATCACGGTGTACAGACGTGCAATTTCCTTGCGGACTGCGCGTAGACGGCCGTGGCTTTCAAGCTGACCGGTGGCAGCCTGGAATCGTAGGTTAAATAGTTCTTCTTTGGCTTCGCGCAATTTTGAAATCAATTCATCATTGGCTAGACCGCGTAAGTCAACTGTGTTTGTAATTGGCATTAGATCTCCTCACGCGCAACTATGCGGCACTTCATCGGCAATTTGTGCATTGCGCGAGTAAGAGCTTCATGCGCGACTTTCTCGCTAGGGAAAGCAATTTCAAACATCACACGACCTGGCTTGACGTTTGCTACCCACCATTCAGGTGAACCTTTACCGGAACCCATTCGAGTTTCAGCAGGCTTCTTAGTGATCGGGCGGTCTGGATAAATGTTGATCCAAACTTTTCCACCACGACGAATGTGGCGAGTCATTGCAATACGAGCTGACTCGATTTGACGGTTAGTTACGTATGCCGGCTCCATTGCCTGCAGACCCCACTGGCCGAAAGTTACTTCATTGCCACCCTTGGATGCGCCGTGGCGATCCGGGTGATGCTGCTTACGATGCTTAACGCGACGTGGAATTAACATGCTTAAACTCCTTCTGCTACGACAGCAGCTGGTGCGTCTACAACGGGTACTTCAATTGCTTCCGCAACTTCAGTTACTGGAGCATTTGATGCTGCGCCGGCGCGAGGTGTTCTAGTTGCTGGTCGGCTAGCTGGACGAGCGCGCGCAGCTGCTGCTGCTTGCTCACGTTCGGTGCGGGTTCCAAGAGCATCGCCCTTGTAGATCCATACCTTTACTCCAATGCGACCAAAAGTTGTGCGAGCTTCGTAGAAGCCATAGTCGATGTCCGCACGAAGTGTGTGCAATGGCACGCGACCTTCGCGGTAGAACTCGCGACGTGACATTTCTGCGCCACCAAGACGGCCCGAAACCTGAATTCGAATTCCCTTTGCGCCGCCCTTAAGTGCTGACTGCATGGCCTTCTTCATCGCACGACGAAACGAAACGCGACTTGAAAGCTGTTCAGCAACACCTTGTGCGACAAGTTGAGCTTCGATTTCTGGATGCTTAACTTCCAGCACGTTTAGCTGTACTTGCTTACCAGTTAAGTTTTCTAACTTGGTACGAATGATGTCCGCTTCTTGCCCACGACGACCGATAACGATTCCTGGACGAGCAGTGTGGATATCAACGCGAACCCGATCACGAGTACGTTCGATTTCAACGCGAGCAATTCCAGCACGTTCCATGCCTTCGGTCATTAACTTGCGGATCTTTACATCTTCGGCAACGTAATCGCGGTAGCGCTCGCCAACCTTGGATGAATCTGCAAACCACTTTGAACGGTAATCAGTTGTGATACCGAGGCGGAAGCCATAAGGATTAATTTTCTGACCCATTTGGACTAACCCTTCTTCTGGGAGTCAACGGACTCAACGATTACGGTGATGTGGCTGGTGCGCTTCAAGATCTGACTCGCACGTCCCTGGGCACGCGGACGGAAACGCTTCATTGTCGGACCTTCGTCAACGAAAGCCTGAGTGATAACAAGTGTGCGTGGATCCAAGCTGTAGTTGTTAGTTGCGTTAGCAATTGCGCTGCCAACAACTTTGCCAATTGGCTCACTTGCAGCTTGTGGCGCAAAGCGAAGTAGTGTCTGTGCTTCTTGCGCGTTCATGCCACGGATCATGTCGATTACTCGACGAGCCTTTTGTGGTGTTACGCGTACGAAACGAGCTTGTGCTCGCGCCGAATTAGTTGTTAAAGCTTCCATCACTGTCCCTACTTACGCTTTGCTTTGCGATCGTCCTTCACGTGACCTTTGAAGGTACGTGTTGGTGCGAATTCACCGAGCTTGTGGCCAACCATGTCTTCAGTTACGAAAACTGGAACATGCTTGCGTCCGTCATGAACAGCCAAAGTGTGGCCGAGCATGACAGGAGAAATTACGGATCGACGTGACCAGGTCTTGATCACGTTCTTGGTTCCCTTTTCATTTTGGGCATCAACCTTCTTTAGAAGGTGTCCGTCAATGAATGGACCTTTTTTCAGGCTACGTGGCATCTCAATAACTCCTAGCGCTTCTTGCCGGTCTTGCGGCGTCGAACAATCATCTTGTCGCTGGCCTTATTGGCACTACGGGTACGACCTTCTGCTTTACCGTTTGGATTAACTGGGTGACGTCCACCAGAAGTTTTACCTTCACCACCACCATGTGGGTGATCAACAGGGTTCATGGCAACACCACGAACAGTTGGGCGTTTGCCTTTCCAGCGCATACGACCGGCCTTACCCCAGTTGATGTTGGATTGTTCTGCGTTGCCTACTTCGCCGATGGTCGCGCGGCAGCGCGCATCAACGTTGCGGATTTCGCCAGATGGCATACGAAGCTGTGCGTAAGGGCCGTCTTTAGCAACAAGCTGCACGCTAGTTCCTGCTGAACGCGCAATCTTTGCTCCGCCGCCTGGGCGAAGTTCGATTGCGTGAATCACGGTACCAACTGGAATGTTGCGAAGTGGCAGGTTATTGCCTGGCTTAATGTCAGCAGCTGGACCGGTTTCAATTCGATCGCCTTGCTTAAGTTTGTTTGGCGCAATGATGTAACGCTTCTCGCCATCTGCGTAATGCAAAAGTGCAATACGAGCAGTGCGGTTTGGGTCGTATTCGATGTGTGCAACTTTTGCTGGCACACCATCTTTATCATTGCGTCGGAAATCGATTAGTCGGTAAGCGCGCTTGTGGCCGCCACCTTGGTGACGAGCAGTTACTCGGCCAGCATTATTTCGGCCACCCTTGCTGTGCAACGGGCGAACCAATGACTTCTCTGGTGTTGAACGTGTGATTTCGACGAAGTCGGCGACACTTGAGCCACGACGGCCCGGAGTGGTCGGCTTGTACTTACGGATTCCCATTTGAGTTTCCCTGTCCTATTCTTGTCCGGTTAAGAAACCGGACCACCAAAGATGTCGATACGGTCGCCTGCAGCAACAGTTACGATGGCACGCTTGGTATCGGCACGCTTGCCAAGACCTGAACGTGTGCGCACTGTCTTGCCGCGACGATTGATAATGTTTACGCCGGTCACCTTAACTTTGAAAACTTCCGCAACCGCAATCTTGATTTGGGTTTTGTTAGCATCTGGGCGAACAACGAATGTGTACTTGTTCTCGTCTAGCAACTTGTAGCTCTTTTCAGAGATAACTGGCGAGATAAGAATGTCGCGTGGGTCTGCGATAGTTGCCATGACTTATGCCTCTACTTCATTTGAGCCAGCGACCGCTTTAACGGACTTGCCGCGAGCGGGTCCAGCTACAAGAGCATCAAATGCTGCCTTAGTAAAGACAACATCATCAGACTTGAGTACGTCGTAGGTGTTTAGTTGATCAACAGCAAGTAAGTGAACGGCATCTACATTTCGTAGACTCTTCCAACTTACAAAATCGGTACGATCCACAACTACCAAAATGTTCTTTGCAGTTGAAACCGAAGTGATTGCAGCCAGCGCCTGCTTAGTTGAAGGTGAATCGCCTTCAACAACTGAGGAAAGAACGTGAATGTTTCCATTGCGCGCGCGATCTGAAAGTGCGCCGCGAAGTGCAGCAGCTTTCATTTTCTTAGGAGTGCGCTGATCGTAATCGCGTGGGTGTGGACCATGTGTGATTCCACCACCGCGGTACTGAGGTGCACGAATCGAACCCTGACGGGCGCGACCTGTTCCCTTTTGCTTGAAAGGCTTCTTACCTGAACCACTTACTTCACCGCGACGCTTTGTTGAATGCGTACCTTGGCGAGCAGCTGCAAGTTGTGCAACTACTACCTGGTGAAGTAGCGCGATGTTGGTTTGAACATCAAAGATTTCATCTGGAAGATCAACAGTTCCAGCGGCTTTACCTGCTGGAGTTTTGATTGCTACTGAAGTCATAACGTTATGCTCCCTTCGCGGCGCTGCGAAGAAGGACTACTGAACCTGCTGGGCCAGGAATTGCACCCTTAACTAGGATCAAGCCTTTTTCCATGTCAACTGAATGAACTTTTAGATTCTGCGTAGTTTGTGTGATTCCACCCATACGTCCTGCCATGCGAACACCCTTGAATACTCGACCCGGTGTTGCGCAAGCGCCGATGGAACCTGGCTTGCGGTGGTTTTTATGGGCACCGTGAGATGCGCTAACGCCGTGGAAACCGTGGCGCTTCATAACTCCAGCAAAACCTTTACCCTTGGTGACGCCAGTGATGTCAATGTTGCTGCCCACTTCAAAAGTGTCAGCGCCCATCTCTTGGCCAAGTGTGTAAGCAGATGCATCATCGAAACGAAGTTCAAGTAGATGACGACGTGGTGTCACACCAGCTTTTGCAAAGTGTCCAAGCATTGGCTGGGTTACTTTGCGGGGATCAATTTGACCAAAAGCGATTTGAACACCGGAGTAGCCGTCGTTTTCAGGCGTACGAATTTGTGTAACAACACAAGGTCCTGCCTTTACAACGGTCACGGGAACAACGCGGTTGTTCTCGTCCCATACCTGAGTCATTCCGAGCTTTTCGCCCAGAATGCCCTTTTTGTTGATAGCCATGTTGTTCTAATCCCTACAGCTTGATCTCAATGTCAACACCGGCTGGCAAGTCAAGACGCATAAGCGAGTCAACTGTCTTTGGTGTTGGATCGATGATGTCGATAAGTCGTTTGTGCGTGCGCATTTCGAAGTGCTCGCGTGAGTCTTTGTACTTGTGCGGCGAACGAATGACACAGTAAATGTTCTTCTCAGTTGGCAGCGGCACGGGACCGGCGACTTTCGCACCAGTAGGTAGAACTACCTCAACGATTTTGCGCGCTGAAGAATCAATGACCTCGTGATCGTAGGCCTTGAGCCTAATTCGGATCTTTTGTCCAGCCATGTGGCTTGACCATCCTTTTCATCTAGATACTGCCAATAAGGGGTATTGCTTTTGTCTGGTAGCAGGTGGCCCTTGCGGACCACCTGCTAACGCAAACAGTTGTCTTGCTAGTTCAGATCCGTAATTACTTAAGGATCTTGGTTACGCGACCGGCGCCGACGGTGCGGCCACCTTCGCGGATTGCGAAACGCAGACCTTCGTCCATAGCGATTGACTGAATTAACGCAATGGTCATTTCAGTGTTATCGCCAGGCATTACCATTTCGGTTCCACTTGGAAGTGTCACTACACCAGTTACGTCCGTGGTGCGGAAGTAGAACTGTGGACGGTAGTTGTCGAAGAACGGCGTGTGACGGCCGCCTTCATCCTTGGAAAGGATGTAAACATTCGCTTCGAAGTCAGTGTGAGGATTTACTGAACCTGGACGGCAAATAACCTGGCCACGCTCAATGTCTTCACGCTTTGTTCCACGAAGAAGAAGTCCAACGTTTTCGCCAGCGCGACCTTCATCAAGAAGTTTGCGGAACATTTCAACACCAGTGACGGTTGTCTTCTGAATGTCCGGACGAATACCTACGATTTCAACTTCTTCGTTGACCTTTACGATGCCCTGTTCGATACGACCAGTAACAACGGTTCCACGACCTGTGATTGTGAAAACGTCTTCAACTGGCATAAGGAATGGCTTTTCGGTATCGCGAGCTGGTGTTGGGATGTAATCATCAACAGCCTGCATTAGGTCAAGAACTGACTGTCCCCACTTTGCATCACCCTGAAGTGCTGGGAATGCAGCTACGCGAACAACAGGAATGTCATCGCCTGGGAATTCGTAAGCACTTAGAAGTTCACGAACTTCCATTTCTACGAGTTCAATAAGTTCTTCGTCATCAACCATGTCGCACTTATTAAGTGCAACAACGATTGCAGGAACGCCTACCTGACGAGCAAGTAGAACGTGTTCCTTTGTCTGAGGCATTGGGCCGTCAGTCGCTGCAACTACAAGAATTGCACCGTCCATCTGTGCCGCGCCAGTGATCATGTTCTTGATGTAGTCCGCGTGGCCCGGGCAGTCAACGTGCGCATAGTGACGCACTTCTGTCTGGTACTCAACGTGGGCGATCGAAATCGTGATACCGCGTTGACGCTCTTCAGGTGCCTTATCGATCATGTCGAATGGCGTGAATGGGTTTACATCAGGGAAAGCATCGTGCAGCACCTTAGTGATGGCAGCAGTCAGCGTGGTCTTGCCGTGGTCAATGTGACCGATGGTGCCGATGTTTACGTGCGGTTTCGTCCGCTCAAACTTCGCCTTTGCCACTTTGGGTCCTCCTGGATCCTTGTGCTGACTGTTGAAATGACTTTCATCTCAACAGGTTGGTTTTCTTGGCCTGTGGGCCGTTACTCGCCCCGAGCTTTCGAGACAATTTCTGTCTGAACGCTGGCTGGGACTTGGGCGTACTGCGCAAACTCCATGGAGTAGCTAGCACGTCCTTGAGTACGACTACGAAGATCTCCCACATAGCCGAACATTTCCGACAACGGAACCAGAGCTTTAACTACGCGTGAGCCAAAACGCTCATCCATAGCCTGTATCTGTCCGCGCCGAGAATTAAGGTCGCCGATTACATCGCCCATGAAATCTTCTGGGGTAGTAACTTCGACGCTCATTAGTGGTTCAAGAATTACCGGACCGGCGCTACGAACGCCTTCCTTGAATGCTTGAGTACCAGCAAGTTTGAAAGCAAGTTCTGATGAGTCAACATCGTGGTAGGCACCGTCAAGAAGAGTGACCTGCACATCAACCATTGGGTAGCCAGCAAGTACGCCATTTTCCATAGCATCTTGGCAACCAGCATCAACGGAAGGAATGTATTCGCGCGGAATACGTCCACCAGTAACTTTGTTAATAAATACGTAACCACCGTTGGCAGTCTCATCGCCATCAATTGGCTTGTTTGGACCAATTGCAATTTGTACCTTGGCGAACTGTCCGGAACCACCTGTTTGCTTCTTGTGGGTGTAATCGATGCGATCAACATTCTTTGTGATTGTTTCGCGGTAGGCAACCTGTGGCTTACCAACGTTTGCCTCAACATTAAATTCGCGCTTCATGCGATCAACAAGAATTTCCAAGTGAAGTTCGCCCATTCCAGCAATGATGGTCTGGCCAGTTTCTTCGTCAGTGTGCACGCGGAAAGTTGGATCTTCATCGGAGAGGCGCTGAATTGCCACACCAAGTTTGTCTTGGTCACTCTTTGTCTTTGGCTCAATCGCAACTTCGATAACCGGAGCTGGGAATGTCATTGACTCAAGAATGATTGGGTTAGCTGGATCGCAAAGTGTCTCGCCAGTTGTGGTGTCCTTAAGACCCATCACAGCAACGATGTCGCCTGCGCCTACAGCTGCAATTTCTTCTCGCTTGTTCGCATGCATTCGGTAAATCTTTCCGATGCGCTCCTTGCGACCCTTAACTGAGTTAAGAACCGAGGAACCTGCTTCTAGACGTCCAGAGTAAACACGAACATAAGTTAGCTTGCCTAGGTGTGGATCAGTTGCAATCTTGAATGCAAGTCCAGCAAGTGGCTCGCTATCACTTGGGGTGCGAAGCATTTCTTCTTCGATCTTGCCTGGCTTGTGACCGGTTACACCTTCAACATCTAGCGGTGATGGCAAGTAACGAATAACGGCGTCAAGCATTGGCTGCACGCCCTTGTTCTTGAACGCTGTTCCAGTAACGATTGGCACTGCGCCACCCGAAAGAGTTACGCGGCGAACTGCGTCGTGAATGTCATCTTCGGAAAGTCCGTCAGGGTCTGCGAAAAACTTTTCCATGAAAACTTCATCGTTTTCTGCGATGGTCTCAAGCATCATCTGACGGTACTCATCAGCCTGGTCTTGCAAATCTGCTGGGATTGCTTCAAGTGTGTAATCTTCACCGATTGCTGTTTCGCCGCGCCAAACCATAGCTTGCATGCGAATCAAATCAACTAGACCGATGAAGTCACCTTCAGCGCCAATTGGAAGCTGCAGGATAAGTGGGTTTGCGCCAAGACGATCCTTGATCATGCCAACACACATAAAGAAGTCAGCGCCGGTGCGGTCAAGCTTGTTTACAAAACAAATACGCGGAACGCTGTACTTATTTGCTTGGCGCCATACGGTTTCGGATTGTGGTTCTACTCCAGCCACGCCGTCGAACACTGCAACAGCGCCGTCAAGTACGCGAAGTGAACGCTCAACTTCTACCGTGAAGTCCACGTGACCTGGAGTGTCAATGATGTTGATGGTGTGATCTTTCCAAGTACAAGTTGTCGCAGCTGAAGTGATTGTGATGCCACGCTCTTGCTCTTGCTCCATCCAGTCCATGGTTGCGGCGCCTTCGTGCACTTCGCCGATTTTGTAGTTAATTCCGGTGTAGAACAAAATGCGCTCAGTAGTTGTGGTTTTGCCCGCGTCAATGTGCGCCATGATCCCGATGTTGCGGGTCTTAGCGAGGTCTAACGATGTTTCGGTAGCCACTTACTTATCTCGTCTCTTGTTCTAGTTGCTTAAATTTGGATGTTCTTGGATTACCAGCGGTAATGAGCGAAGGCCTTGTTGCTTTCAGCCATCTTGTGAGTGTCTTCGCGCTTCTTAACAGCTGCGCCTAGACCGTTTGATGCGTCAAGGATTTCGTTCATCAAGCGCTCAGTCATGGTCTTCTCGCGACGGGCGCGGGAGTAACCAACTAACCAACGAAGTGCAAGTGTGTTTGCGCGACCTGGCTTAACTTCGATTGGCACCTGGTAGGTAGCGCCACCAACGCGACGGCTACGAACTTCAAGTGTTGGACGAACGTTGTCTAATGCGCGACGAAGTGTCTGAACTGGATCTGCGCCAGTCTTTTCAGCGCAACCGGAAAGCGCGCCATACACGATTGATTCTGCAGTGGACTTTTTTCCGTGCAGCAAAATCTTGTTAACAAGCTGGGTAACTACTGGTGACTGGTAAACCGGATCGACAATGATTGGTCGCTTCGGAGCTGGACCTTTACGTGGCATATCAGCTCTTCTCCTTCTTTGCGCCGTAGCGGCTGCGAGACTGCTTACGGTTCTTTACGCCCTGGGTATCAAGAGCGCCACGGATGATTTTGTAACGAACGCCGGGAAGATCCTTAACACGTCCACCACGAACAAGCACGATTGAGTGTTCCTGGAGGTTATGACCTTCACCTGGAATGTAAGCAGTAACTTCGGCACCACTGGTCAAACGCACACGAGCTACCTTGCGAAGCGCAGAGTTCGGCTTCTTAGGTGTTGTCGTGTAAACACGCGTGCAAACGCCACGGCGTTGCGGACTGCCCTTAAGAGCAGGCGTCGTGTTCTTCGTGACCTTGTCCTGTCGGCCCTTGCGGACCAACTGTTGGATCGTTGGCACTCGTACTCCTTCATCCAAGTTGCGAAATCTCTCCCGCAACTTTCAAACGTTTACTGTGATGGCGGCACCGCCACTAGCTCCGACCCACGCGGTCGGGTGTGTTGCCCCAATTAGCGCGTATTCTTTGACATTTCCTTGGTAAGGGAGCCTGTCTAACGAACACTGCGCCGACGGGGAAGCCCTAGGCATAGATGCGAAACCCAACTTTCGTTGGGCACAAGGTCAAACATTACCCACACTTATGGTTAAAGGTCAAAACGAGATGGCTCCCCACCCACGCGGACGGCGTGTCGCACCCTAAAATCGGACATTTTGGGTGGGCCTGGCGACTGCAATGTCTATATTTTGTTGAATTTGCCTAGTTATTGGTCGATATCCAGTTTTCGAGCGCTAATCGAAGGTCCTTCTGGGTCCGAACCAGCTCATTTAATGAAGTCTCAATCATGAGGTTCACAACTTCATGTTCGAACCGGGTCCGCCAATCGGTATAAATTCCAATTTGGTACTTGCCGCTGGCATAGGCATAACCCAATTCCCAAGCTGTTCCATCGTCGGTGGCCAGTCCGTTCAGATTTGCTACAACCACATCGCAACTATCAATTCCGCGCTTATCATTTTCGAAAATTTCTCTAACGTTGCCCTTTACTTTGGGTGGGTTATCCCGATGTGGCAAGAACGTCTCGAATCCAGCCTCTGCCACCATGGCTTCAATCTTTTCGATGAACCAGCGTTCGCCTTCATCAAATAGCGGGCCAGCAATGTAAGCGCGAGGTTTTGTCATCTGGTTAGCATTTCACAGACCCAGTGCTCTTGAAGGTGATTGCGCTACTTTTCACTAGCCCAAAATAACGACGGCAACTGGATAAAACAAACAAGGCCGAGCATTTCTGCTCGGCCTTGTTTTGAGTCTTGCTATTTAGGAACGGTATTGGCCCATGTCGTAATCTTCCAAGCGAACTGCTTCCCCTGATGCCTGACCAAAGTCGCCATAGTCGTAGTCGTCGTAGACGCTCATTGCGGCGTAGACGGCTGCCTTGGCTTCTTCGGTTGGCTCGACCTTGACATTGCGGTAACGCGGAAGACCGGTACCTGCTGGGATCAGCTTTCCGATGATTACGTTTTCCTTTAGACCAAGCAATGGATCGCGCTTGCCGTTGATTGCAGCATCCGTAAGAACACGAGTGGTCTCTTGGAATGATGCAGCCGACAACCATGACTCAGTTGCAAGTGACGCCTTGGTGATACCCATTAGCTCTGGACGAGCTGATGCTGGCTTGCCGCCTTCAGCAACTAGACGACGGTTGTCGTTTTCGTATGCGGAACGCTCAACAAGTTCACCAGTTAGGAATTTAGATTCAGCTTGTTCAACGATGATTACTCGCTTCAGCATTTGGCGCACGATTACTTCGATGTGCTTATCGTGAATCGATACACCCTGTGAACGGTAAACCTCTTGAACTTCATCAGTTAAGTGGATCTGAACTTGACGTGGTCCGCGGATACGAAGAACTTCCTTCGGATCTGGTTTACCAACGAGTATCAAATCGCCGGCTGTAACAGTCTGACCATCTTCAACTACCAACTTGGCACGCTTAGAAACTGGGTATTCCAGTTCTTCAGAACCATCATCAGGAATAACGATGACCTTCTTGGCCTTATCTGATTCATCAATGCGAACGCGGCCAGTAGCTGCGGAGATTGGCGAAACACCCTTTGGAGTACGAGCTTCGAAAAGTTCGACTACGCGAGGTAGACCGTGTGTGATGTCTCCACCATCGGATGCCGCACCACCAGTGTGGAAGGTACGCATAGTTAGCTGAGTTCCTGGCTCACCAATTGACTGAGCAGCGATGATGCCAACGGCTTCACCAATGTCAACCAACTTGGATGTTGCAAGGGAGCGACCGTAACAACGAGCGCAGGTACCAAAGCGACTATCGCAAGTTAGTACTGAGCGAACCTTGATTTCGTCAACACCAGCAGCGACCATGTCATCGATGTCCAAGATACCGATGTCCTTACCGGCTTCAAATAATGTCTTGCCAGCTACTACTACATCTTCTGCCAAGCAGCGAGATGCGATTGTGGTATCCAAGAAATCTTCAGCAGAGCCATCGGCCTTGCGAATTGACTTAGTGATTCCGCGATCGGTACCACAGTCTTCTTCCCGGATGATTACATCCTGTGAAACGTCGACTAGACGACGGGTTAAGTAACCCGAGTCAGCGGTACGAAGCGCAGTATCAGCAAGTCCCTTACGAGCACCGTGTGTAGAGATGAAGTACTCAAGTACCGACAAACCTTCACGGAAGTTGCTCTTGATAGGGCGAGGAATAATTTCACCCTTAGGGTTTGCTACCAGACCACGCATACCTGCAATCTGACGAATCTGAAGCATGTTGCCTCGCGCACCTGAGTTAACCATCATCCAAACCGGGTTAGTGGTTGGGAAGTTTTCCTGCATGGCGTCAGCAACTTTGTTAGTTGTATCAGTCCATACTTCGATGAGTTCTTGGCGACGTTCGGAGTCTGCAATCAAACCACGGTCGTACTGCTTTTGAATCTTGTCGGCCTTTTCTTCTGCTTCAGCAAGCAATGCTGCTTTCGCAGCAGGTGCTACAACATCAGCGAAGGAAATAGTTACGCCAGATCGGGTTGCCCAACGGAAGCCTGCTTCTTTCAAAGCATCCAGAGTCGCAGCGACCTGGACCTTTGAGTAGCGCTCAGCTAAGTCATTGATAACTTCGCCTAGCTTTGACTTCTTTACCTCTTCGTTAACGAATGGGTAATCAGTTGGCAGAGTCTCATTGAATAATGCGCGACCTAGTGTGGTTTCGATCGTCTTTGCAGAGGACTCGCCACCCATCACGGTAACTACATCTTCCAAACGAATCTTTACGTTTGCCTGCAGCGCAAGTTCGTTGCGATCAAAAGCCATGATGGCTTCCGCTAGCGAACCAAATGCGCGGCCAGCACCAATGCCTGCTGAATCATCGCGAGTTAGCGAGTACAGACCAAGAACCATGTCCTGGGTAGGAGAGGTAATTGGGCGACCGTTTGCTGGCGACAAAATGTTATTTGTCGAAAGCATAAGTACGCGGGCTTCAGCTTGTGCTTCTGCAGAAAGTGGTACGTGAACCGCCATCTGATCACCATCGAAGTCAGCGTTAAACGCAGTACATACAAGTGGGTGAATCTGGATTGCCTTACCTTCAATGAGCTGAGGCTCAAAGGCTTGGATACCCAAACGGTGCAGTGTTGGTGCGCGGTTAAGCAGAACTGGGTGCTCGGTAATTACTTCTTCAAGTACATCCCAAACAACCGAACGCTGACGTTCAACCATGCGCTTAGCACTCTTGATGTTCTGAGCATGGTTCAGATCAACCAAGCGCTTCATCACGAATGGCTTGAAAAGTTCCAGCGCCATCTGCTTTGGCAGACCACACTGGTGCAGTTTCAGCTGTGGACCAACAACGATTACCGAACGGCCAGAGTAGTCAACGCGCTTGCCAAGAAGGTTCTGGCGGAAGCGGCCTTGCTTACCCTTGAGCATGTCGGACAGTGACTTGAGCGGACGATTGCCCGGACCAGTTACTGGACGTCCACGACGACCGTTATCAAATAGTGCATCTACAGATTCCTGAAGCATGCGCTTTTCGTTGTTAACGATAATTTCTGGAGCGCCAAGATCAAGTAGACGCTTTAGGCGGTTGTTGCGGTTGATTACGCGACGGTAAAGATCATTTAGATCTGAAGTTGCAAATCGACCACCATCAAGCTGAACCATTGGGCGAAGATCTGGTGGAATAACCGGAACTGCGTCCAGCACCATTGCGGCTGGATGGTTCGTTGTGTTCAAGAATGCGTTAACAACCTTGAGACGCTTTAGCGCGCGAGCCTTCTTTTGGCCCTTGCCATTGATGATGATGTCTTTAAGTTTTACGGATTCTGCTTCAAGATCGAATGTTTCCAAACGAGCCTTGATAGCTGCCGCGCCCATGCCACCCTTGAAATAGCGACCGAAACGGTCACGCATTTCGCGGTAAAGCATTTCGTCACCCTCAAGGTCTTGCACCTTAAGCGTGCGGAAACGATCAAATACTTTTACTAAGCGATCAATTTTTGCATCTTCGCGCTTACGAATCTGGTTAACTTCACGTTCTCCGGATTCGCGAACTTTGCGCTTGATGTCAGCCTTGGCACCTTCTGCTTCGAGTTCAGCAAGATCTGCTTCCATCTTCTTAAGGCGCAAGTCGATATCAGCATCGCGCTTCTTAATAAGGTTGTTGCGATCTTCGTTTAGTCGAGCTTCCAGGCTTGGCAAGTCTTCGCGACGAGTTGCATCATCTACTGAAGTGATCATGTAAGCGGCGAAGTAAATTACTTTTTCTAGATCTTTTGGAGCTAGATCAAGTAAGTAACCAAGACGGCTTGGCACGCCCTTGAAGTACCAGATGTGTGTTACTGGCGCAGCAAGTTCGATGTGACCCATGCGTTCGCGGCGAACTTTGGAGCGAGTGACTTCAACGCCACAACGCTCACAAACGATGCCTTTGAATCGCACGCGCTTGTACTTACCGCAGTAACATTCCCAGTCCCGAGTCGGACCGAAGATCTTTTCGCAGAAAAGACCATCGCGCTCTGGCTTAAGTGTGCGGTAGTTAATTGTTTCTGGTTTCTTGACTTCACCATGTGACCACAAACGGATGTCTTCTGCGCTAGCTAGACCGATCCGCAATTCGTCGAAGAAGTTGACGTCCAACACTTTGAGTTCCTCTATTTCCAGTTAAGTTTCGGGTTGTCTGTTCTGACCGAGATCAGAGTTCTTCGACGCTGAGCGACTCACGGCGCGACAGGTCGATTCCAAGTTCTTCAGCGGTACGGAATACTTCTTCCGCGGTGTCTCGCAATTCGATGGCGGAACCATCACTTGAGAGAACTTCCACATTCAGACATAGCGATTGCATTTCTTTGATAAGCACCTTGAATGATTCAGGGATACCTGGCTCTGGAATGTTTTCACCCTTAACGATTGCTTCGTACACGCGAACGCGACCAAGAACATCGTCAGACTTGATAGTCAACAATTCCTGAAGTGCATACGATGCGCCATAAGCCTCAAGTGCCCAAACTTCCATTTCTCCGAAGCGCTGGCCACCGAACTGAGCTTTACCACCCAGAGGTTGCTGCGTAATCATGGAGTAAGGACCAGTTGAGCGAGCGTGAATCTTGTCATCCACCAAGTGGTGAAGTTTCAAGATGTACATGTAGCCAACTGAGATTTCGCCAGGGAATGGTTCGCCAGAGCGGCCATCAAATAACTTGGCCTTTCCGTTTACCCCAACAAGGCTTAGGCCATCGGCAGTCTTGCGAGTTGAAGCAAGCAGTCCGCCAATTTCATCTTCCTTGGCACCATCGAATACCGGTGTGGCCAACTTTGAACCAGGCTCAACGGAACGCGCTTCTTTAACAAGATGCTTTGCCCATTCTGGATCTCCCTCGATATCCCAACCGCGGGATGCGATCCAACCAAGGTGAACTTCCAAGATCTGACCGATGTTCATACGTCCCGGAACACCAAGTGGGTTCAGGACAACATCAACTGGAGTTCCATCTTCTAGAAATGGCATATCTTCCGGAGGCAAAATCTTGGAGATAACACCCTTGTTGCCGTGACGGCCTGCAAGTTTGTCACCTTCGGTGATTTTGCGCTTCTGTGCGATGTAAACGCGAACGATTTGGTTAACACCTGGTGGCAAGTCATCGCCCTCGGATGAGTCAAATACGCGAACGCCAATAACTTTTCCAGATTCACCGTGCGGCACCTTAAGTGAGGTGTCGCGAACTTCGCGAGCTTTCTCACCAAAGATTGCACGAAGTAAACGCTCTTCTGGAGTTAGTTCAGTTTCACCCTTAGGTGTCACCTTGCCAACTAACAAGTCGCCTGGCACTACGTCAGCGCCGATGCGAATAATTCCGCGCTCATCTAAGTCAGCAAGAACTTCATCAGAAAGGTTTGGCAGATCGCGAGTGATTTCCTCTGGACCAAGCTTGGTATCGCGCGCATCAATTTCGTGTTCTTCAATGTGAATTGAAGAAAGCACGTCATCTTGCACGAGACGCTGGTTCAAAATGATTGCATCTTCGTAGTTAAGGCCTTCCCATGGCATGAATGCCACAAGCAGGTTACGACCAAGAGCCATTTCGCCGTTTTCAGTACACGGACCATCAGCAATAACTTGACCAGCTTCTACCCGATCGCCTTCACTGACGATTGGGCGCTGGTTGTAGCAAGTGCCTTGGTTTGAGCGATCAAACTTACGCACTGCATAAGTAAGGTGCTTTCCGCCATCTTCTTGAACTGTGATTGAGTCAGCCGAAACTTCAGAGACAACGCCAGTTCCAGTTGCCACGATTACATCGCCGGCATCCTTTGCTGCGCGGTATTCCATACCGGTTCCAACATATGGTGATTCACTGCGAAGCAATGGCACAGCCTGACGTTGCATGTTTGCGCCCATAAGTGCGCGGTTTGCATCATCGTGCTCAAGGAAAGGAATCATTGCTGTTGCAACAGAAACCATCTGACGTGGTGAAACGTCCATGAAATCAACTTCAGTACCAGGTACATAGTCAACTTCACCACCCTTGGTGCGAACCAAAACCTTGGTGTCTTGGAAGGTGTTGTCGTCATTTAGCAACGAGTTTGCTTGCGCAATAACGTAAACATCTTCTTCGTCTGCAGTTAGGTACTGAATCTTGTCCGATACCTTGCCCTTGATTACCTTGCGGTAAGGAGTCTCAACGAAACCAAATGCATTAATTCGTGCGTACGAAGCAAGCGAACCAATTAGCCCAATGTTTGGACCTTCTGGAGTTTCAATTGGACACATGCGGCCGTAGTGAGACGGGTGAACGTCGCGAACTTCGAAGCCAGCACGCTCACGAGAAAGACCGCCGGGTCCAAGCGCTGAAAGACGACGCTTGTGGGTTAGGCCAGAAAGTGGGTTGGTCTGATCCATAAACTGCGAAAGTTGAGAAGTTCCAAAGAACTCTTTAATCGATGCAATTACTGGACGAGTGTTGATCAAAGTAAGCGGCGTGATTGCTTCTGGATCCTGAGTAGTCATACGTTCGCGAACTACTCGCTCCATACGAGAAAGACCAGTGCGGATTTGATTCTGAATCAGTTCACCAACTGTGCGAAGGCGACGGTTTCCGAAATGATCGATGTCGTCTACTTCCACGCGAGTTGCGCCACGTGCTGATGTGAATTCAGTTTCACCTGCATGCAGACGAACTAAGTACTCAATGGTCGCTAATACGTCGTTGATATCCAAAACAGTTTTGATTGGATCAGTATCAAGACCTAGTTTCTTGTTGACCTTGTATCGGCCAACTTTTGCAAGGTCATAACGCTTCTCATTGAAGAAGAAGTTTTGTAGCAAGCTGCGTGATGCTTCAACTGTCGGTGGTTCACCTGGTCGAAGTTTGCGATACAGATCTAACAGGGCCTCATCCTGTGTAGTGGTTGTATCTTTTTCAAGAGTTGACATCATTGATTCGTAAGCGCCGAACTGTTCGCGAATCTGCTCGTTTGTAATGCCGAGTGCCTTCAAGAAAATTGTTACCGGTTGCTTGCGCTTACGGTCAATGCGAACACCAACCATATCTTTCTTATCAACTTCAAATTCCATCCAGGCGCCACGGCTTGGGATGATTTTTGTTGTGTAAACATCTTTGTCAGTCGCTTTATCAAGTGAGCGTTCAAAGTAAACGCCAGGGGAACGAACTAACTGGGAAACAACAACACGCTCGGTGCCGTTGATTATGAATGTTCCCTTGCTGGTCATGATTGGGAAGTCGCCCATGAATACCGTCTGGCTCTTGATTTCGCCGGTTTCGTTATTCATGAATTCTGCGTTGACGTAAAGCGGCTGAGCGAAAGTTAAATCTTTCTCGCGGCATTCGTCTTCGGTGTACTTGGTGTCTTCCAAGCTTGGCTCAGTGAATGTCAACGACATAGTGCCGTTGTAATCCTCAATTGGGCTGATCTCATCGAATACATCCTGCAAACCGTGCGTTTGAGGGATTTCGGTGTTACCAGATTCCAGGGCCGCGGCAACGCGGTCCTTCCACACTTGATTGCCAAGTAACCAGTCAAAAGACTCAACTTGTAGATCAAGGAGATTAGGAACCTCTAGTGGTTCACGAATCTTTGCGAATGAGACCCGCTTTGGGCCTGTGGAACTGCGGGAGTGAGTGCGTGAGGCGGCCAACAGTCGTCCTTCCAAGCTAGCTGTATGTCCGCACGCTAAAGGAACCTAGTCAAATTGGGGTACCCAAATGACAGGTGGTTTAAGGCACGGCGAATTAGTAGCATACCTAGAGGCGGCAGCCACTGTCCAATGCTGACTTACATTTCCCGTAAACCCTCGATTTTCGGACCTTCTGCACTGACTTGGACAGCTAGTACCAAGTGCCTCAGGCCGAAATCATCGGTGCCGGGGTAAATCTGCATTTCTTAACTTGCACGCCAATAGTTGCCCAGAAACAGGCGGGTGTCAAGCACTGCGCGCTGGCTGTGATGAAGGCGTTATGTTTAAGCTGATTTTTACCGTGTTTGGTGCGTTTGTAGCCTTTGGGAAATCTTTCACAAACCTATAATTTTTTTCCAAAACTATTTTTGGACAGCAAAAAAGTGGCTCCCCCGAGGGAACCACTTTTTTAGGTCTAGCTAAGTAATTACTTTTTTGATAATTACTTAATTGTTACCTTGGCGCCGGCTGCTTCTAGAGTTGCCTTTGCTGCTTCAGCTGCATCCTTCTTAACCTTTTCAAGAACTGGTTTCGGTGCTGCTTCTACAAGATCTTTTGCTTCTTTAAGACCTAGATTTGTCAAGGCACGAACTTCCTTGATAACCGCAATCTTCTGTGCGCCGCCTTCTTCTAGGATGACATCGAATTCATCCTGATCTGCAGATGCGCCACCGTCGCCGCCGCCTGCTGCTGGTGCAGCAGCCATAGCTACTGGTGCAGCTGCGGTTACGTTGAATACTTCTTCAAACTGTGAAACGAACTCAGAAAGTTCGATCAGTGTTAGTTCCTTGAATGCGTCGATCAACTGATCGGTGCTTAGCTTTGCCATTATGGCTTCCTTCCGGTTTGGGGCGTTAGGCCCGGTTAATTCGTGCTGAGAGGGGCCTAGCCCTCAGTTGATTCCTCGGCTGCTGGTGCAGCTTCAGCTTCGACAGCTTCAGCGGATGCTTCTACTGCTTCTTCTTGTGCCTCGGTTGGAGCATCAGATGCTTCAACTTCCGCAGTCTCATTTGTTGCGTCAGCTGTTGCTTCCGCAGTTTCATTTGTTGCGTCAGCTGTTGCTTCCGCAGTTTCATTTGTTGCGTCAGCTGTTGCTTCCGCAGTCTCAACTGGCGCTGGTGCTGAAGGCGCGGCAGCTGGCGTTTGCGAAGCTACCTTTACTTCCAACGCAGCGATAGTACGAGCGGCCTGTGATAGCGGAGCCTGGAATAGTGCTGCTGCCTTGGCAAGCGTTGCATTTGCAGCGCCAGCAATTCTGGACAGAAGTACTTCGCGAGACTCGAGCTTTGCCAATTTCTTGATGTCATCAGCGCTGAGGATTTTTCCATCCATCATTCCGCCCTTGATAACAAGCATTGGATTTTCTTTGGCGAAAGTATCGATGCCCTTTGCAGCATCGAGAGCGTCACCCTTGATGAATGCGATTGCAGTTGGTCCAACGAGCAAGTCGTCGAAACCTACAACACCAGCATCCTTTGCTGCGATTTTTGTCAGCGTGTTCTTAACTACGGCGTAGGTGGTGTCTTTGCCAAGCGAACGGCGAAGTTGCTTGAGTTGACCCACAGACAAACCGCGGTACTCGGTCAGAACAGTTGCATTAGACGCACGGAATTCTTCCGTGATCTGCGCTACTGCAGCGGCCTTGTCAGCGCGTGCCATGGTGCTCCTTAGGTAATTGGCCCATGAAAAAAGCCCCGCGCATGCGAGGCAGGAATACAACTAGAAAGTTGTTTCTCTTACATCACCTGCGCTGGCGCTCCAACTTCAAGAGCCTTAGCCTTTCTGGTTTCCCAGAAGGACCGGCGGTCTTCGGTTTGTTCTCTTGAACTTTATGGGTTTATGGGCGATGAAGTCAAAACAAGTCCTCACGACTGCTTTTCCACACAGGTAAATTGTGCACAGGTTAACAAGTTAACTTGCTACAGTGATCTCATGCAAGTTAACTTGTCGCGATGCCTAGTTACCCAAGGATTCTTTCAACTGCCTACAAGCACGGCATTAATCAATCTGACATCTTGCATGCCTATCGAAACTTCATTGAAGTTCGAACCCACGCCAAGGATGGTCTGGTGTACGTTGGCCCTGCCGAAAATGGAACCTTACTTGAACTGGGGATTGTCAAAATTGAACAAGAGTGGTTCATTGTTCATGCAATGCGCCTACGGAAAGGGTTTGTGAGACATCATGCCTAGATCATTAAATGAATTGATACAGCATGCAGATTTTTATGCAAAGCAGTTTGAGGCTTATCCAACGGGTGCAGAGGATGTCATTGATAGTTCGACCTTCAATGCACTTTGGTCTGCCGGAAAACAAAAATCTGTTTTGGAAAATTCAATTGCTGAACTAGTTGTTAAGGCCCGATCAGAAAACATGTCCTGGAAGTTAATTGGACAAATACTCGGTACTTCGGGCGAAGCTGCTCGGCAGCGCTATGGATCTATTGCTAAACGTAAACCTAAAAGGACTGCATAAAAAATAGACCGACATCAAAAGATGCCGGTCTATTTTCAGGAGAATTAGTCTTCGTCTTCGACCATCAAGTTGCGGGTTTTGTTTGGATCTACCTGGATGCCAACGCCCATAGTTGTGGAGATTACGGCTCTCTTGATGTAGCGGCCCTTTGAAGAAGCTGGCTTTACACGAAGAACTTCATCCAGTGCTGCAGCGTAGTTTTCAACCAACTGTTGCTCGGTAAAGGATGCCTTACCAATTATGAAATGCAAGTTCGAGTGCTTATCAACACGGAATTCGATCTTTCCGCCCTTGATATCTTCAACTGCTTTACCAACGTTTAGGGTTACGGTTCCCGTCTTTGGGTTCGGCATTAAGTTGCGTGGACCAAGAACCTTACCGAGCCGGCCAACCTTGCCCATTAAATCTGGAGTAGCTACAACTGCATCAAAGTCAGTCCAGCCGCCTTCAATTTTTGTAATCAGATCATCTACCCCGACAAAGTCGGCGCCTGCTGCGCGAGCTTCGTCAGCCTTTTCACCGGCGGCAATAACCAGGACGCGTGCGGTCTTGCCGGTTCCGTGTGGAAGGTTAACGGTGCTTCGCACCATCTGATCTGCTTTGCGAGGATCTACGCCAAGCAGCATTGCTACATCGACGGTTTGATCGAACTTGGTGCTAGTAGCGCCAGCTTTCGCTAACCGCGCTGCGGCCAATGGACTGTAAAGAAAGTCCTTATCAATTGTTGCTGCGGACTTGTTGTACGCCTTACTGTGCTTCATGTCTTTCTCCTATTTCGCTTGGAGTTCGTGGTGCGAGCATGAAGTGCTCTCCCACTGGTGGTTTGTTCTTACTAGTTACCGACGGTAATACCCATTGAGCGAGCAGTGCCTTCGATGATTAACATTGCGGCATCAATATCGTTTGCATTTAGATCAACCATTTTGGTCTGTGCGATTTCGCGCACCTGATCTTTGCTGATATTTGCAACTTTTGTTGTGTGCGGAACGCCTGAACCCTTTTCAACGCCTGCGGCCTTGAGGATCATGCGTGCTGCTGGTGGAGTCTTTGTAACGAATGTGAAGGAACGGTCTTCATAAACCGTAATTTCAACTGGGATTACATTTCCACGTTGTGTTTCTGTTGCAGCGTTGTACGCCTTGCAGAAATCCATAATGTTTACACCGTGCTGACCAAGAGCTGGACCAACTGGCGGCGCAGGATTTGCTTCGCCAGCCTTGATCTGCAACTTAATAAGTCCAGTGACTTTTTTCTTTGGTGCCATGTCTATCGCGTCCTTTTTCTCTTCGTTGTTTCTTTAGTTCTTGTGAATCTGGTTGAAGCCCAGTTCCACAGGAGTTTCGCGGCCGAAGATCTCGACGAGACCAACAACTTTTTGTCCATCCAAGTTAATCTCGGAAATCGTAGCGTGCAATGTAGCAAATGGTCCATCAACGACAGTTACCGAATCGCCAATGTTCAAGTCGATGTCGATCTTTGCGCCAGTGCCACTCTTTTGACCTGCAGATGCGGCGGCGGTTGCCACCGATGCAATTGCCTTTTGCTGAGATGGTCGAAGCATTTCGAATGCCTCGTCCATTGAAAGTGGTGCTGGGTTATGTCCCTGACCAACGAAGCCTGTAACGCCAGGAGTGTGACGAACTACGCCCCATGATTCGTCTGTTAGATCCATTCGGACTAAAACATATCCTGGGAATTTATTGCGCTTAACTTGTTTGCGCACTCCGTTTTTGATTTCAGTTACTTCTTCTGATGGAACGTTGATTTCGTAAATGTAGTCCTCCATGTTCAAGGACACAGCACGAGTTTCAAGATTTTGCTTTACGCGGTTTTCAAAACCTGCATAAGAGTGAATTACAAACCAGTCACCAATTTGGGAATCTAAACGTGCGCGGAAAGCTACCAGTGGATCTTCATCCTCAGCGATTTTTGCTTCTTCAGGTTCTGCTGGAGACTCTTGAACTTCAACAACTTCGTCAGCAGTTTCTGGTGCTAATTCCGCTTCAACTACTTCAGTTAAGTCGAAGTTTTCATCTGCAGAAGTAGTGGAAACTTCGCCATCAAGGTCAACATCGACGGCGCCATCATATGTTGTATCAATTGCTTCAATTGCTTCTTCGTTAGAAATGGGCATTTCCATAACTACCGAGGACGCAGCATCTTCTGCCTTTGGTGCAACAGCTTCTAAGAACGGGGATTCAGACACGATTGTTTCCTTACCTAACCACTAACCGAAAATAACTAGAACTAGTTTGACGAAAGCAAAATCAAAAACAGCAATGATGAAACCCATGATTATTACGAACACGATAACGACTGAGGTGTAAGTAACGAGTTGATCTTTGGTTGGCCAAACAACTTTCTTAAGTTCAGAAGTTACTTGCCGCAAGAAAAGTGACATGCGTGCGAACGGACCCAAGCGTTCGGAGTTAGTCGCACTCATTGTCGTTCCCTTCTTTGCCAATACTGACTTCGCTTAAATTCTTTGTCTTGCATCTTGCAGCAGGGCCGGAGGGACTTGAACCCCCAACCACCGGTTTTGGAGACCGGTGCTCTACCAATTGAGCCACGACCCTCTGGCATAAAACTATGCAACGATTGCTACCTACTTGTAGGCATGCTTGCGCAGACTAAGAATTACGTCGGTGAGTCAAGTCTAGACCCATTTTTCCTTGCCTTAAAACCACTAAATCCCCACCCAAGTAGTGCCAATGCACGACATATAGGCAATACTGGATCGCGTGAACAATCCACGAGTTTCCGCCCGAATCGGGTCAATTGCCGAATCCGCCACCCTTGCCGTTGATGCTAAAGCAAAAGCCCTCAAGGCCGCTGGGCGCCCAGTTATTGGCTTTGGTGCGGGTGAGCCGGATTTTCCAACCCCTGACTACATAGTTGAAGCTGCCGTTGCAGCTTGCCGCGACCCTAAATGGCACCGGTATACCCCAGCTGGTGGCTTACCCGAACTAAAAAGCGCTATCGCTGTAAAAACATTGCGCGATTCAAACTTTGCAATTGATCCAAGCCAAGTCTTAGTTACTAATGGTGGCAAGCAAGCTTTATATAACGCATTCGCTGCATTACTCGATCCAGGCGATGAAGTTTTATTGCCTGCTCCGTACTGGACGACGTATCCAGAGTCAATTCGGTTAGCGGGCGGAACTGCAGTTGAAATCATGACTGATGAGTCAACAGGTTTTCGAACTTCTATTGCGCAACTTGAAAAAGCGTTAACCCCAAAAACTAAAGCACTCGTTTTCGTATCACCAAGTAATCCGACGGGTGCGGTCTACTCACCTGCTGAAGTTGAGGCAATTGGTCAGTGGGCTGTTGAAAAAGGCATCTGGGTTATTACCGATGAAATTTATGAACACTTGGTTTACGGAGATGCTGAATTTTCCTCAATGCCTGTTCTTGTTCCAGAAATTGCAGATCGCTGCATAGTTGTAAACGGTGTTGCTAAAACCTATGCCATGACTGGCTGGCGCGTTGGCTGGATGATCGGCCCTAACGACATCATCAAAGCCGCCACCAACTTACAGTCACATGCCACTTCAAATGTGGCAAACGTTTCACAAATCGCGGCATTAGCTGCAGTATCCGGTGACTTAGCTGCGGTTAATGAAATGAAAGTTGCATTTGATCGACGCCGGCTAACTATTACCAAAATGCTTAATGAGATTGAAGGCGTTGTCTGCCCAGAGCCAGAAGGCGCTTTTTATGTCTACCCATCAGTGAAAAATGTTTTGGGTCGCAAAATTCGTGGCAAGGTGCCAACTACTTCCGCTGAACTTGCTGCCTTAATTCTTGATGAAGTTGAAGTTGCCGTTGTTCCGGGAGAAGCCTTTGGAACACCGGGTTACGTTCGACTTTCATATGCATTAGGTGATGATGACTTAATTGAAGGCATTTCGCGAGTGCAGGATTTACTTAAGTAACTTTAATAAATTCAATAATTAAGCAACACGTCGCATTGATTTTCGCGTTCGCTTTGTTATAGCAACGACCGAGCCAGTAGTTTGTGAAAGTTTTGATTCTGCTGCAATTAACTTTGCTAGCCCTTGGTAGGCAAGTGATATTTCGCCACGAGGATTTAATTCACCCATAAAAGTAGTGTGCTGCAATGCCTTTCTGGATAACTCCCAGTCGTGAGCAATACAGGTAACAGATTCAATGCCGGTATGCCTAGTAACAGCATTCTTAACGTCACGAATCTGTGATTCATTCGTGACTCCCCAAAGCAAAACATAAACACTCGACTTTGCAAAGAGTTCATGAAACTCCAAATATCCCCGAACTAACCTGCTTATGCCGACGCAATCTGCGCGAGCACAAATAACGGTTACGTCTGCGCATTCAAGGGCAGTAAGTGAGGCCGCGTGACGCCTGGGTAGGGATGTCTCGTGCATCAAACTATGATCAACTTCCAAAATCGCGCCAACGTCGGTTACTACGACATCAAAGTTTTCTTTCGCTTCTTTCCACAACTCGCGCAGCACACTAATTCGTAAATCAGTCCAGCGTGATACTCGCGGTAATCCTGGAATTACAGAAAGGCCAGTACGCAATTGCGTTACTAATTCAGCAAACGATTTAGCTTTGTCCGATTTTTTTTCGATTACGCGACAAAGTTCGAGTAAGCCATTTGTACTCGAATCAAGTCCTAACTCCTGATCAAGTGATGGTCCATAAGTATCCGCATCGATCATCACAGTGCGCATGCTTAGTTGCTTCAGTTGCAAGCTAAGTTCTTTCACCGTTGTAGTGCGACCACTTGCACCACCAAAACCTGCGACTGCCACATGTAATCCCGTTGGCATAACTTCCTCAATTACCGGATGTTGTTTTCCGCGCAATGATTCTGAAACTAACTTGAGGGCGGTGAGCGGATTTTTATCATCGAGCTGGACGAGTTTTGTGACACCCTGTTCACGCCAAAATTCAAAATCTGAGGTAATTGCGACGAGTGGAATATCTAACTCTCGAAGTTCCGCAATCAAATCCTGGTCAATTCGAGGTGTGGCATCAGAAACAATCACACCGTGACACTCCACCACTTGAATTGCGGCGCGGATATCAATTCCATCAACACAACGCCGTTGTACCGCAATACCAAGAGTTGGATGCCCAAGTCCACTTACAAAAATCGATTCCCATTCAACTAAGCCCAGAGCAACAATTACATTTTTCATTGCTGGGAACCTGTCGTTGGAATCGAGACTAGATCAATTGATCCATCTCGCATCGCTTGCACCAATATCTCAACTTGGTCTTTGGCTACCAGTACTGTCACGGAAGTGTCCATGCCAGAATCGTAAAATTCTGGCGCAAACTCAATAACAGCATTAGGAATGATTAACCTGGCTGGCCCAGGAAGGGCTAGTCCATCGAGTGATGGCGTCATCCAGACATCGACTCTTTCCCCGCGTGAAATTTGCGGCAGGTGTCCAGCGCGTATCGGCAAACTAACAGCCCGGGCATTCGGGCTAAAGTTTCCAGTGATCGAATGAACCTGAACTAAGTCGCCAATAAACAAATCGGTCGCTGCGACTTTTCCAACAACATCGTTTGGAATCGAGATTAGGTTTTTCGTGACTGGGATTGAGACTTGGGCAACTTCAACATCCGATGCTCGAATTATTGTTCCTTGCGCGATGTTAGTTGTCACGGTAACTGCAGCTACTCGGGCTGAAGCTTTACTTAGAAATAATTGACCTGCGACCATGGCGATCAGAATGAAGCTGATACCAAGCCAAAGTCTTGGGTCTTGAGTTTTGCGACTTGCCGTTGCAGTTAGTTTTTGCGGCGCACTTTGCCCGACACGAATTGGAATTGCCATAAAGTCCCCCGAACTTTTTTACATACTCACACAAATTGCAAAACTTCACACGAGTCATAACCCGGGTTGTGGAAAACTTTGCAACAACTATTTTCATTTCCACAATGATTGAGTCATGACAGATCGTTTTCTTACGCTCAGTGACGTAGCCGAGATGCTCAACGTTGCCCCCGCTCAGGTTTACACATTGGTTCGTAGCGGAGAGTTGCAGGCAATCAAGATTGGCGCCCGCGGTCAATGGCGCGTCGAGGATCGATTGCTTGAAAACTACATTGCCACTTTGTATGCAACTACCGCAGAATTTGTCGCACAAAATCCCCGGTGATACCTATTTCAGAGCCCAGTTGCAATTCGACTACAAACAATTGCATTCTTGGGGAGGGTTAGCACTTTCGAATTTGTTGCAACATCAATCGCATCAAAGCCAGTTCGCAAACAATAGCCCTCAACAACGAAATCACCCTTTAGGTACCAAGTCCCAAGTGCTCGACGATCTGACAAGTCATGAAACCAAACATTGTCGAGCCAGTTAAAAGTATCTAGCGATTGCGAAGCTCCAGCCAATTGATTTAGGCCAGCCACACCTGTTACGTATTTGGAATTGATGAGAAATTGTGCCTGTGAATTACTCAAAATCAAAAAGGGATCTGAAAGATGGATTAAGTTTCCAGTAACACTGGGCATTTGGGTGTGCGAGATCTGCAGCTCTATGTCATCAGTGGTGTTCCTAAGTCGATCTAACCAAGAAATATGTGCCTGCTCGTATCTCACGGTTTCCGTAACTTCATACGCCAGATCTAACCTTTGCTCAGCGCCAACTTCATCGAGTGCCTGGCCCAGAACTCGATTAAGTTCAGTTATTACTGGTTGCTCAAGTTCCTGGCTTTCGATTTGGGAAAACTGCCGAGATAAGTCCATGGCCCTATTCCAGTCCAAATAGACAAGTTGACTCGCTTTAGTCGGGAATCTGTGGATAACCCAATAAAAGATGTCCACAGATTCAATCGATTTCGTTCGCAACCATTGACAACACGTTGCAAGGAAATTAGACATGGGGTACCGAAGTTTTTAGGTTATTAAAACTTAACTTGGTACCTGCAAGCACCTGCAAGGTTCGTGGGTTTACCGCAATGCTAAATATTTCGGGAGAAAACATGAATGCAATCATCTATTCGTTACCAGTTCCAAATACTCATCAATACAAGCCAAATAACATCATCAGCATGCCGGTTCGTACCAAGTACGGGCTGCAAGAGACACTGCCATTTGAATGGCCACTGGTACTTGGTTCGCCAGTACTGCCATTTACCCCGCCTCGGATGGCAGAAAACCGTCCGAACAGTTTTGACCGACAAGCAACTGGGCGATTGGATTTGCCGTCTGCTCGGCAATGGTCAATGCGATTGGTTCACGCCTTAGTTGAAGTAGTAAACGGAGCAAGGCCAGCCGCCCAACTTACGCGCTGGATAAGCCCAGAGGTTATGACGCAACTTCAATCGCACATGTCGCGAAACAAGATGCCACAGTTGGTGGTTCGCAGCATCAATGTTCATGAAACTGATGATGGTGTTGCTGAAGTCAGTTCAGTATTTGGTACGCCAAATAGAGCATTCGCACTAGCTATTCGACTAGAGGGTCTCGATGGCCGTTGGCGGGCCACAAATTTAGAAGTAGCACTTCCAAATTAAATATTAACTAGCAGTGCCGTGACACTTCTTGAACTTATTGCCAGATCCGCAAGGGCATGGTTCGTTGCGTCCAACATTTGCATAAGCATCTTTTGAAACCACGCTCGATACTGTGTCACCAGTTTCGCTTGGACCGGAATACTGCAAAGTTTTAGTTTCAGTGGACTGGGCAAGACCTTTAGCTTCCAAGTCAACTTCATCTTTTTCACCTGCGACATGTGCGTGTGGTGTGACAGTTACTTCGACATTAAATAGGTATCCAACAGATTCTTCTTTAATGCCTTCCATCATGGCGACAAACAAGTCATAGCCCTCACGCTGATATTCAACAAGTGGGTCACGTTGTGCCATGGCTCGAAGGCCAATTCCTTCTTGCAGGTAATCCATCTCATAAAGATGCTCGCGCCATTTTCGATCTAGCACTGACAAGATGACACGACGCTCTAGTTCGCGCATGACCGGATCACCAAGCTGTTCTTCTCGAGCAAGATAGGCAGCTTCAATATCCTGATGAAGTGTTTCGATCATAAATTCAGGCGATAGGTTTTCTGGGTCACCACCGGCAGCTTGAACCATGTCATTAATTGATATCTCGATTGGATAAAGCGTTTTAAGTGCGCTCCACAAACCTTGCAAGTCCCAGTCTTCGGGAAAACCTTCAGCTGTGGCTGCAGTTACATACTCCGCAATAGTGTCATTCATAAAAGTCATGATCTGACTTTGAATGTCCTCACCATCAAGTACTCGGGAACGTTCGCCGTACACAACTTTGCGCTGGCTATTCATTACTTCGTCGTACTTCAAAACATTCTTGCGAAGCTCAAAATTCTGGGCTTCTACTTGAGTCTGTGCTGAGCGAATTGAGTTTGTCACCATCTTCGCTTCAATTGGGACGTCATCTGGAACGTTAAAGCGTTGTAGGAATGAATTAACCATGTCGCCTTTGAATAAGCGCATCAAGTCATCTTCAAGAGATAAGTAGAACCGAGTTTCGCCTGGATCACCTTGGCGACCAGAACGACCACGTAACTGATTATCAATTCGTCGAGATTCGTGGCGCTCTGTGCCCAGTACATATAGGCCACCAGAGGCAACTACTTCTTCGTGCTCAGATTCCACTGCCGCTTTTGCTGCATCTAATGCCAATTGCCAAGCAGCTTCATACTCCACTTGATTTTCAACTGGATCTAAGCCGCGTCGCTCAAGTTCTTGGGCAGCGCGAAATTCTGGATTTCCACCAAGCATGATGTCGGTTCCGCGACCTGCCATGTTCGTTGCAACGGTGACCGCTTTCTTGCGCCCAGCCTCCGCAACGATTGTTGCTTCGCGATCATGTTGCTTAGCATTTAAAACTTCGTGCGGGATGCCGGCCTTGGTCAAGTAACTCGAAACTAGTTCACTCTTTGCAACACTCGTAGTTCCAACCAACACAGGTTGGCCAGCATGGTGTTTATTCTCAATGTCTGTAATGACAGCCTTAAGTTTTGCTTCCTCAGTTCGATAAACCAAATCCGTTTGATCAATCCGTCTTACATCTCGGTTCGATGGAATCGGTACTACACCAAGTTTGTAGATCTGCTGGAATTCTGAAGCCTCAGTCATGGCTGTTCCAGTCATGCCAGCAAGCTTTTCGTACATTCTGAAATAGTTCTGAATTGTGATAGTTGCCAGCGTTTGATTTTCATTTTGAATCTCAACGCTTTCTTTCGCTTCAATCGCTTGGTGCATGCCATCGTTGTAACGTCGGCCAGCCAAAATTCGCCCAGTGTGCTCATCGACAATTAGGACTTCACCATCCATGACAACGTAATCTTTATCCTTCTTAAACAAAGCAAGCGCTTTAATTGCGTTATTGAGGTACCCAACTAGTGGAGTATTTACTGATTCGTAAAGATTTTCTATCCCTAACCAGTTTTCCACTTTCTCCACACCTGGTTCTAAAATTCCAATCGTGCGCTTCTTTTCATTTACTTCATAATCCGTTCCTGAAGTTAAGCGTGGAACTAGACGAGAAAATTCGGCGTACCACTTTGTTGCAACGTCTGCTGGACCACTAATTAAAAGTGGTGTGCGAGCTTCGTCAATCAAAATTGAGTCAACTTCGTCAACAATTGCAAAGTTATAGTCGCGTTGCACTCGCTCATTTGGATCAAGCGTCATGTTGTCGCGTAGGTAGTCGAATCCAAACTCATTATTCGTGCCATATGTAATGTCTGCGCTATATGCTTCGCGGCGTTGCTGTGGATTCATGTCGGAAAGAATGGTGCCGACTGTTAAACCGAGGAAGCGGTGTACTCGCCCCATCCATTGCGCGTCACGAGCTGCCAAATAATCATTGACAGTAACGATGTGGACGCCTTTTCCAGATAGCGCATTTAAATATGCTGGCAGGGTAGAAACCAAAGTTTTACCTTCACCAGTTCGCATTTCTGCAATGTTGCCTAAGTGCAGGGCAGCGCCACCCATTAACTGAACGTCATAATGTCTTTGGCCTAAAGTGCGCTTACTTGCTTCGCGAACTGCAGCGAATGCTTCTGGAAGTAGATCATCCAGTGTTTCGCCCGCTGCAATTCGATCCTTAAATTCAGCAGTTAATCCGCGAAGTTCTTCATCACTCATTGTGATGTAATGCTCTTCGAGTAAATTCACTTGACTTGCCAACGACTCAAGAGATCGCAGAACCTTACCTTCGCCAGCGCGAAGTATTTTGTCTAGAACACTCACAGAAAAGTCCTTGCCATAATTCACTAATTATTCGGATCTAAGCGATTTCGCTCACCTAATGGTAAGTCACTACCCAACTTCCTTTGAAATCCAGGGATAGTCGGCCAAAAATTTACCGAAAATTTTCAAAATCCGTGATTGCGCCTCCCAGAATCAAGGATTTCCTGTGTTATTTTTTAAAAGTCTTCTTCCCCGACGAAACGCGAGATCATGTCTAAAGCCCGCAAACCCTTTTTAACCATTGGCATTTCTATCTGCCTTTTGGGTGGCTCGCTAACATCTGCGCAAGGTGCCGATCCTGTGACCGTACCTGCAGGATTCACAATTTTAGGTTCCGGTTTTGGCCATGGAGTTGGCATGAGCCAATACGGAGCGCAAGGCATGGCACTTGCTAACAAAACTGCTACGGAAATTCTTACTCATTATTACCAAGGCACAACGGTCGATGCGATCCTGGTACCAAACCCAAACATCCGAGTCGGGCTAATTCAGGATAAAACTTTCGTTGCCCTGCGAGGTGAAGTTATTCCAGGCACCACTGGTGGCGGGGCATTTAATGTCGTAATCGATAGCAACACTGCTCAGCCTGTTGCCGCTGGAGTAGTCGCGACTTTCACAACCGTAGCTGGGTCAACGCAAGTTTCTGCGAATGGCATTGTGCTGGGTTCGGGAACAACTGTCTCCATTACTTGGGATAAAACAATTACCGTCATCAACGTGGGCTCAGGTACTGATGCAACTCTTGCCAGCACAGCACTTGGAGTGGCTACTTGCGCAGCTAACAATTGTTCACGTAGATATAAATATGGAAGCTTGGAGATTAGCTCTGGACTCTTTGGTGATTCTGTTGCTGATTTATTAGTAGTCAACACTCTTCGGCTCTCTGATGAATATCTTTACGGCCTTGGTGAAGTTCCATCGTCCTGGGCCGATGCGGCGCTACAAGCGCAAGCAATAGCTGGCAGGTCCTACGCGATTAAGAAGACCTCAAATGTCACCGGCTGTAACTGTCAGATTTATGCCACAACTCTGGATCAAGCGTTTATTGGTTACAGCAAGGAAATTGGTACTAGCGGTGATCGCTGGGTCGCAGCCGTGAATACAACTATCGATGTTGTTGCCAACACTGCCAAAGTTGTGCAATACAACGGCAATCCAATTTCAACTTATTACTCATCATCAACTGGCGGCAGGTCCCAAGATGTTCGCGAAGTCTGGGGCGCGACGGACTTACCTTATTTAATAAGTGTGGATGATCCATGGTCTCTTGTCGCAGGTGTGAATAATGCGAACTCCGCGTGGACTGATTCCATCGATCAAGCGACGTTAGTTACTAATTTGCGAGCACTAGGGATTGTCATATCTGATGTTAAAACAATTAGCGTGAGTGAAAAATATGCAAGTGGTGGCGCAAGTAAACTCGCACTATCCGACTCAGCTGGAAACACTTACAACTTCACTGTTGCCCCAGGTCGAACAATTACCCCAGATAGGCTTCGCACTGTCCTTGGAATTAAATCAACTTATATTTCCAGCATCGAACCAGGACTAACTTCTGTTTCAGTTACCACTCCTGCGATTGTTGCTGCGCCGGCCATCGTTGCTGCGCCGGCTGCGCCATTACCAGCAGCAAAGCCTGCGGCTTCAGTTGCAAGCAAACTTTCACTAAGTGCCCCAAAAAGTGCCAAGCGCAATAAGAAAATTAAGCTTTCTGGCTCAGTGTCTCCTCAGTTATCTGGCGTGGTTGTAACTATTGAGCGGCGCATTGGATCGGGCAAATGGAAAAAATTGGGCACTGCCAGAACAGGTTCCACAGGTAAATGGAAGTTAGTCACTAGGTCTTATAGCAAAAAAGCAACGGTTTCCTACCGCGTCAAAACCAGTGACGCTCGGTTAGGAAAAGTTACCTCAAGTACTAAGAAGTTGAGAGTGAAATAAATCTTGGTAAACTCGGAATGTTCATCTCCGAAGTAACAGGATCTAATGTGTTTCAATCCCTCGGCAACTTTGTAATTAAGTATCGTAAACGTGTCCTAATTTCTTACTTAATTACGGTCCTGATAACGGGCGTAATTGGGGCTGGCATGTTTGGGTCCCTTAAAAGCCAGGGTTATGACGACTTAAAAAGTGATTCAGCAGCAGTTGATCTAATCTTGAAAGCGGACTTCAACGCCACCGATGCTTCGGTTTTTTTGATAATTGATACCGGCAAAGCAATTGATGATCCTGCTGCTGCCGTTGCTGCAAACAAGATAACTGAGGATGTTGCGGCGCAGGAAAATATAAAATCTGTGGTCTCATACTGGAATTCTGGAAATTTACCTGAATTCAAGAGTAAAGATGGCAATGCTGGCTTAGTCCTGGTTTATTTCGAAACTGGAATATCTGATGAAGAAGCCGCGACTACTGCTTTAAATCTACAAACAAAGTATGACCAGACTCAACCTGATACGCGCACATATGTTGGCGGCATTGAAGTTTTATATAACTCCATAAATACCCAAATCGAAAATGATTTGAAGAAAGCGGAATTGATTGCAGTACCGCTAAATATCATTATGTTGCTTATAGTCTTCGGCGCTGCAGTAGCGGCCGGCCTACCTATGGTTGTCGCTCTTGGCTCAATCTCAGGAAGCTTCTTCGTGCTTTATATCTTGACCCAATTTACGGATGTCTCAATCTTTGCGCTGAATCTTATTACTGGGCTTGGCCTAGGTCTTGGCATTGACTATGCGCTCTTAATTGTAAATAGATTCCGCGAAGAATTAGCGCGGACAAATGATGTGGCAGCTGCAGTTACCCGAACTGTAGAAACCGCAGGCAAGACAGTATTTAGCTCAGGATTAACCGTGGCTTTAGTACTCGCTTCCATGTTGCTATTTCCACAATACTTTCTAAAATCTTTTGCTTACGCTGGTGTGAGTGTTGTGCTATTTGCTGTTTTAGCGTCCGTGGTCGCACTGCCTGCGGTATTAGCAATGCTCGGTCACAAGGTAGATAAGGGAAAGATCCGTCGTGGGCAATTGCAGCCCAAGGAAACTGGTGCTTGGTCTTGGCTGGCAGCAAATGTGATGAGGCGACCAACTGTTATCGCTCTTGGCACAATAACAATTTTACTTGCCCTTGCCTCTCCTGCGCTTAATGCAAACTTTAGCCAAGTCGATGATCGAGTGCTTCCAGCTAGTAATCCTGCTGCAGTTGCATCGGATCAATTAAGAATTAGGTTCGAAAATCAAGTTCCGATTGAAGTTTTACTTCCGATTTCAACCAGCTCACAAAAACTCAACGAGTACGCACTCACACTTGCATCTGATGCCAATGTTGATCGAGTACTCACAAGCGATTCTCTAATCCAAGGTGATGTCGTAACCGCACTACTGCCAGAACAAGGTGTGGCGGCATCTGATTCGCATCATCGAATTACGGTTTACTCGGATGTGGAATCTCGAGAAAAAGATTCTCAAGTACTCATAACTAGGTTGCGAGGGCTTGCTACTCCAGTAGATGGGGTACTTATTGGTGGGCAAGCAGCAATATTTACGGATTCGCAAAATGGAATTTCTGAAAACTTGCCCACGGTACTTGGATGGCTAGCTGTTGCAACTTTTATAATTTTATTTCTTTATACCGGCAGTATTGTTTTACCGATTAAAGCCTTGATTCTAAATCTACTTAGTTTGAGTGCCACGCTTGGATTACTCGTCTGGATATTCCAGGACGGAAATGCAAAGTGGCTCGTTGGCGACTTTACCGTTACTGGGTCATTGGACACTTCGACTCTGGTCTTGGTTGCGATTGTGGCCTTTGGCTTATCAATGGACTACGAACTATTTCTGTTATCTCGGATTAAAGAAGAACATGACGCTGGCGCGGATACCATCACGTCCGTGACAGCTGGACTGCAAAAATCAGGACGCATTATTACTGCGGCTGCCGTATTGATCGCCATCGTATTTGCTTGCTTTGTAACAAGTGGCGTTACCAGCATCAAGATGTTGGGCTTTGGAATTGCGTTTGCCATTATTTTAGATGCCACCGTAGTTCGTGGCTTATTAGTGCCCGCACTGATGCGACTCGCAGGGGATTGGAATTGGTGGGCTCCGGCGCCACTTCGCCGCCTTCACAAAAAAATCGGTTTGTCTCATTAGGTTTCAAGTGAACACTTCGGTTCAGGCCGCCTTAGTATCTGTCACAATGAACCATGAGCGTTAATCAAAACTCGGAATTAAGAGTCAACCTGCAAAAATTCGCCTGGCTATCCATTGTCGTGAGCGTCGTTGTTTTTGCCATGAAAATGGCCGCTTGGTCAGTGACGGGTTCAGTTGGACTGCTATCAGATGCTTTGGAATCGACGGTAAATATTGTTGCAGCAGTAGTCGCACTGTTTGCAATTCGGGCAGCCATGAAACCCGCAGATGCAGTTCATCATTTTGGTCGTGGAAAAGCTGAGTACTTCTCCGCACAAATCGAAGGTTTCATGATTTTGTTTGCGGCCCTCATAATCGTTTACACCGCAATTGAAAGAATTATTAATCCTCGGGAACTTGAATCAATTGGCTGGGGATTAACTATTTCGACTGTTGCTGCCGTTATCAATGGTGGCACTGCGATGATTTTGCTGCGAACTGGAAAACAGCACCGCTCTCCTGCTCTGGTTGCAGACGGCAAGCACTTACTAACTGATGTCTGGACTTCGGTTGGGGTAATCGTTGGTGTGGGTTTAGTCGTAATCACAGGCTGGCAACGTCTTGATGGCGTTGTTGCACTTGCTGTTGGCCTAAACATTGTGGTTACCGGTGTAAGGCTACTTCGCGCAAGCACTGCTGGATTAATGGATAAAGCGCTTCCTGATGAAGATCACTTAAAAATTGTTGAAGTTCTTCAAAGACACGAATCCGAAACTGTTAAATTTCATGCACTTCAAACGCGTGAAGCTGGCCGCGAACGTTTTGTATCAATGCATGTTCTCGTTCCAGGTGACTGGTCAATTCAAAAGGGTCATGATCTCTCAGAAGTTATTGAAGCAGAAATCAAAGCATTACTTGAACACACCACAGTTTCAACACATGTGGAACCACTAGAAGATGCGCGCTCTTGGGCCGATGAGCCAGAAGGCCAACATCGCTGGATTTAGCTAAAGTCCGTAACTTCTTTTGCTATTCGGCGCTCAGTAAAAAATGACATAAGCGGAACCGTACCTGCGAGCATGATTAAGATGGTTTTACTAAACGTCCACTTTAATTTAGTTGACAACATAAATGTTGCGATAACGTAAATCGGAAATAAGTATCCATGTGCCATCCAAGCAGCTGCATAGAACACTGGTTCTGGATTACCAATCACGCGCACCGAAATTAGAAAAAACGTCAGAACAGCTAATACAGTTCCCACGACCAAAGCCATGACTCGGTAGAACATCCACTGCTTTGAAAAATCTATTTGGTTATTGTTCATGAGATAAGTCTCCTGCAAAATTCGACAGTTGGGCGACTTGGAGTTCATCTTTTGCAACCCGAACCCACATGAGGCCCACAATTACTGCAAAAAATATCCAGTTAAAGGTGTAAGCCACATTTCGCCAGTTCAACCCTTGAACAGGTGGCTCCTTGAAAATTGGTTGAACTGCGGTTAGCCCTGGTGAATTTGAGTCAGCCACCAAATAACCATCATGGGCAATAGTTCGCGAATTTTCTACAATCATGTTTGTGGTTAACCGAATAATTCCATTGCCTAATTCCAAGCCGGGCACATCTTCGCTGGGCTGCATCACGCCGGAGATAGTTTGGTCGCCAGTTGCAAGTGGCACTTGTTGTGCATCTTCGGTGAATCCTCGGACCACACCAAGGCTTGATCCATCTGCTAATTCCAAGATGTCCAGGATCCAGGAGCCGATTGGGCCAACGAGTTCGGCAGTAACTTCTTGCTCAGGAATTGTGATCACCATGCCTTGACCATTAGCAATTCGACCAGGTAGAACAATTCGTTCATCCGGCTGCCAAGTTCCACTTACTTTTGTTGTTACTCCAACTGAGGAAATGGGCAAGTAATCTCGCAATGGGCTTAGCTCCGCAAAAGATTTCTGCACAGAGGTATTTTTTGCAACATAAACCTGAGCTCGCTCCCACTGCCAATTAGCTAACACCAGACAGGCTAAAACACTTAGCAGTCCAAGAGCATGTGTTGTTATTAGCCGTGCGGTGAAGTGCCGTTTCATGGCTAATTAACTTTCAAGTTCTTCCTGCTCGAAATTCACTTTCTTGATGTGACGATTAAAGCTAAAAAGTAAAAATACAACAGCAATTGTTAAAGCCAGGAAAACTAGTCCCCCAATTGGTCCTGGATTGACTTTAGTGGCATCAAAGGAAGTTGATGATGGGAATGGCTCCGGTGAATTGCCGGCTAATGAATTCAAAAATCGATACATCTAAGCTCCTCGCAAGCCAGTAAAAAGGTCGTCTTCGTTAACAATCGCACCAATGCGTGAAAACGCAAGTTCGAAGTCTTCCGTTGGCCAGATCTCTGCCATTTTATCAATTGGCACAGCGAACCAAATTCCATTTGGGTCGATCTGAGTTTCATGCGCTTTCAAGGCAGCTTCACGAACATTAAACCAATTCGCGCAATCGATGCGAGTAGTTACCCGATTTGAAGTTAAGTCGTCATCTTCCCACTCATCGAGCCATTCTTGGTACGGCGATTCAATACCAAGTTCAGTGCAGGCATCATGCATCGCTTGAACACGAACTTTGGAAAAACCGTGATGATAATAAAGTTTGGCTGCGACCCAGGGCTCAAGTATCGAATCATATTTTGGATCTGCCGCCTTCTCCCATGCGAACATCGATACTTCGTGCGTGCGAATATGGTCCGGGTGTGGATAGCCACCATTTTCGTCATAAGTGGTAATCACATGCGGTCGAAATTCCCGCACAATTTCAACAAGAGGTGCGCTAACTTGCGCAAGTGGCAAGTCCGCAAAGCAGCCAGTTGGAAGTGGTGGTTTTGGATCACCATCTGGCCAACCAGAATCCTCAAACCCAAGCCAACGATGTTGTATTCCAAGGATTTGGGCCGCACGATGCATTTCATTTTTGCGGACTTCAAAAATAGAGCGCTCACCCAAAGTAAATGCTGGGTTTAAAACATCTCCACGCTCGCCACCAGTACAACTAACAACCATGACTTCCACGCCTTGGCTCACGTACTTGGCTGTTGCTGCTGCGCCCTTGCTGGATTCGTCATCGGGATGAGCATGAACGGCCAGCAGGCGCAATGGCTCACCTTTTTTAGGCTTAACAAACTGCGGAGCTGGCATATCTCTATTCTCCACTACCTCGCACTTCTGCGCGAAACTCCGGCAGCGCCTTGGGCTACATGGTGAGGTATCGTGACGTTGTAATGAGAAATCAAACCGAGATACCGCAGCACCTGCACCTTAGGTACGGCGTGAAGCCACGTCGATTCGCGCCAATATTGGTTGGGATTTTGATAGCTGCCGTAGTTTCAGGTGGTCTTGCTTTTGCAAACTACCGGCAGCAGAATCCAAGCGTTAGTTCGCAACTTTTAGCTTTTGAAGTAACCTCACCATCGCAAGTTTTAGTCACCTGGGAAGTGTCCAGAGGATCTCAATTGACTACCTTCTGTGTAATTCGCGCACAAGATATTCGGCGCACTGATGTTGGATATGCAATTGTCGAAATATCGCCTGGCACTGATTATGAACAGGTGACGTATCCCCTAACAACAAATGGTGAGGCCGTATTGGCGGAAGTTTTGGGCTGTGCGAGTTCCACTCAAATGCGAGTGCCACCACCAGATTTCCCACCAGGAGTGAAGATTCCAGAGCAAGTTGCGCCCGGAGTCGCCCCAACTAGCTAATTACGCGTAATCTCTATCAAGTGAACGAAGTATGGCTGACCCAAGATGCATTCGATCGACTCAAAGCTGAGTTAGAGAATCGAAGCGGCGCGCAGCGCGAGGAAATAAAAGCTCGTATTGCTGCGGCCCGCGAAGAAGGCGACTTGAAGGAAAATGGTGGTTACCACGCAGCCCGAGAAGAGCAAGGCAAAAATGAGGGTCGGGTAAGGCAGTTAACAAAAATGCTGGAGACTGCTCAAATTGGTACTCCAGAAATCGAAGAAGGCATCGTTTCGCAAGGAATGGTAGTAACGGTTAATTTTCCAGATCTCGACGATACTGAAACTTTCTTACTTGGCTCTCGCGAAGAAGCTGCCCACACTTCCATCGATGTGTATTCGCCTACCAGTCCAATGGGCGCAGCCGTTCTAAACCAAGAAGTTGGCGCTGAGATTTCTTATGAAACTCCGTCTGGAAAAACTCTGCGCATTGTTATCGTTGCGGCAGAACTTTACGTTCCCTGATTGCTAAGTAATTTTCTGATAATTACTTATTTCGAGTTTTAAAGGCGCGAACAGCTAGTGGCGCAAAAATTGCCAGCAGTAAAAATGCATATCCAAAAGCCATTTGCACTGGGTAGCGCTCTGGAAATGAATCTCCAAGTAGTGGTGTTGGATTACCAAACAACTGTCGTGCCGCTAGTGCGAGGCAAGATACGGGATTCCACAGCACAAATGGTTGTAGCCAGCCAGGCATGGTCGCTACTGGGGTGAAAATATTGGATGCAAAAGTAACTGGGAAAATCCAAACTAAGCCTGCGGTGCCTGCAACTTCAGAGTTTGGCATGTGCAAGCCAATCCAAGCGCCAACCCAAGTTATTGCATAAGCAAAAACTGCAAACATTAAATAAGCCAGGGCAGCGTCAGCAAAACCGTTGTGAATTCGCCAACCAACCGCGAGTCCAGTAATTGACAGGATCGAAATCACTAGGACGTTCTGGAGCAAGGATGCCAAGGTATGACCAGTTAATACTGCGCCTGGTCGCATTGGTAAGGACCTAAAGCGATCCATGATTCCTTTGCTTGCATCTTCGGTAATACCTACCGTGATTCCAGCCACAGCAAACATTACGGTTTGCGCCAATATGCCAGGAATCAAGTACTCCCGATATCCCGTTGCGCCACCCGAACCAACGTCTATTGCGCCACCAAATACAAATGCAAACAGCAGCACAAACATGACGGGTTGAATTAATGCAAAAAATAATGATTCAGGTACGCGGGTAATTTTTAGAAGATGACGCCGAGACACTGAAATGCTGTCCGTTATTAACCAGCCCATTTTCGGCCGTGGCGCAGTTTCTTGGGTTGGCTTTGTTTGAGTTGTCAGGCTCATAACTATCTCCTTGCCTTTCGTCCCCGACGACCTTTAGGTGCATCAGGGGTTAGCGCTGCCTCTGTGACATGGCCAGTCAGGCTTAAGAAAACGTCATCTAGTGTCGGTCGGCGCAATGCGATATCTGCAATCACAATATTATTTTCATCAAGTTTTCTTACAACATCCACAATGGCCTTAGATCCACCCGAAACCGGAAGCAACACGGTCTTGGTAACTTCTTCGATAGTTGCTGGCGCAGAACCAATTCCATTAATTAATTCTGCTGTCTTAGCTAAGTCTGAAACGCGATCAACCACAATCTCAATACGATCTCCACCAACTTGAGACTTTAATTCATTTGAGGTGCCTTGGGCAATCACATTTCCATGGTCTAAAACCACAATTCGATTTGCAAGTTGATCTGCTTCTTCTAAATATTGCGTAGTGAGTAGCACTGTCGTTCCCTCGGAAACTAATTCTTCAATTACTTTCCACATACCTTGGCGACTTCGTGGATCAAGACCAGTAGTTGGTTCATCTAAAAATAAAACATTTGGTCGCCCAATGAGTGATGCAGCTAAATCCAGGCGTCGTCGCATGCCACCGGAGTAACCCTTGATGCCACGATCTGCTGCATCAGATAAATCAAAACGTTCAAGTAGTTCACCTGCGCGTTTTGCAGCATCAAATTTGCTTAAGTGAAACAGTCGCCCAAATAGTTCGAGATTTTCTCGACCAGTTAAATACTCATCGACCGCAGCATATTGACCCGTTAAACCGATGACATTTCGGACATCATCTTGTTGCGTCGCGACATTGAAGCCACCCACAGTTGCTGAGCCGGAATCTGCTTGAATCAAAGTTGCCAGAATTCGCACGATCGTAGTTTTACCTGAGCCGTTCGGACCAAGAAGGCCTAATACCGTGCCCTCTTCAACTTCGATATCTATGCCGTTTAGGGCTACAACTTCACCGAATTTCTTAGTTAAGCCTGTTGCTTTTATTGCCAGATTCATGGTGGTCTAAATCCTTACGGAAATTGATTTGATGCCCTTAACTTACCAGCGGATGCGGATTAACCCAGACCCTTTGCTGTGAGCGAAATTGTCATAATTAGATTGTTTGCAAATCTCATGCCAACATTGTCTAGTGCAGTCGGTATCCCTTGAAGACATTCATGATGCAGCTCGTTTACTCGAGGGTGTCATACGTCACACGCCTTCGCTTTCTGCTGGCTGGATCGAGAAGAAGTATGGAATTCCAGTTTCTTTCAAGTGTGAGAACTTACAGCGTGCTGGCTCTTTTAAAATACGTGGTGCATATAACCGAATTGCTCGACTTACCGAACAAGAGCGCTCGCGCGGAGTAGTTGCAGCCAGCGCTGGAAACCATGCCCAGGGTGTTGCCTTAGCGGCTCAAATTCTTGGAATCCAAGCAACAATATTTATGCCAGTTGGTGCGCCAATTCCTAAGTTGCAAGCAACTGTCGGTTACGGTGCAACTGTTAAGTTCCACGGCGCAACTATCGATGAAACGCTATTGGCCGCCATTGAATTTTCCGAACAAACCGGGGCAATTTTTATTCACCCCTTTGACCATGAACACATTGTGGCTGGTCAAGGAACTATGGGACTAGAAATTTTGGCACAAAATCCTGATGTTAAAACTGTTGTTGTTTGCACTGGTGGTGGTGGGTTACTTGCCGGAACGGCTTTAGCTATCAAGAGTCTTCGCCCTGACATTAAAGTCATCGGTGTGCAAGCCGAAATGGCTGCTTCTTATCCCCCATCACTTGCCGCGGGCTCTCCCCAAATGTTGCCAAAAATGGCGACCATGGCTGATGGAATTGCTGTTGGCAAGCCGGGTGTGGTGCCATTTAAAATAATTCAGGAACATGTTGATGAAATTCGCACTGTTAGTGAAGCCTCACTTGCGCGCGCGCTGCTCGTAACTTTAGAGCGAAGCAAATTGCAAGTTGAAGCTGGTGGCATTGCTGCGGTTGCTGCGATCCTCGATGATCCAGATTCTTTTGAAGGTCCAGTCGTGGCAAGTCTGTCAGGTGGAAATATTGATCCACTTCTACTTAATCGCGTCTTACGAACGGGTCTGGCAACATCGGGGCGCTTCTTGATGGTGCAAGTTCGACTTCCAGATCAGCCTGGCGCTCTTGCCACCTTGGTATCGCTGATTGGTGAAATGGGAACAAATATAATTCAAGTTTCGCAGTCACACATGAATCCAGCACTTGCCCTGAGTGAAGTCGATGTCGAACTTGAGCTTGAGACTCGTGGCTTTGAGCATCGCGATGAGATCTTAAGTCGAATTCTTGCTAGTGGCTTTGATGTGGTTACCCACTACTAAAAATGCGAAATTTACTTGATAGATATTTCCGAGACCTGCCACGCGAAGTTGGAGTACTTACAGCCGTCGCATTCTGTGTAGCGCTTGGCTTTGGGATAGTTGCCCCAATCATTCCGGTATTTGCCCAAGCCTTTGAAGTTTCAAACTTCGCAGCGAGTTCAGTAATCAGCGTCTTTGCATTAATGCGATTTCTCAGCGCTGCACCCAGCGGCTGGCTAATCAACAAAATTGGCGAGCGCACCGTACTTTGGATTGGACTAAGTATCGTCTCGATTTCAAGTGCCTTAGCTGGTCTAGCCCAATCTTTTGACCAACTTATTGTTTTGCGCGGTATTGGCGGAACTGGCTCTGCAATGTTTACTGTCTCCTCAATGTCGCTCTTGCTGCGAACCGTAGATGCAGCACATCGCGGCCGCGCTGCAAGTACATATCAGAGTGGCTTTCTATTTGGTGGTCTAGCAGGTCCCGCAGTTGGTGGTCTCATAGTTGCGGTAAGTATCCGCGCACCATTCTTTGTTTATGCAGCAACGCTTGCAGCAGCAGCGACAACCGCCTACTTCGCACTTCCAAAAGGTTTAGGGCACCCAAACAAAGATCAATCTGGGATTTTTGAAAATCAAGTTCCAGCAATGCCGATAATGGCCGCACTTAAACTCCGTGCGTACTGGACTGCATTAGTTGTGAATTTATCAAATGGCATGACATCGTTTGGTTTGCGCTCTGCGCTGATTCCGTTATTCGTCGTTTCAGTTCTGCAGAAGAGTCCAGCAACTTCGAGTTATGGATTTTTAGCTACCAGCGTTGTGCAAGCGTCCCTACTGTTACCCGCTGGGCGAATGACAGATACCCGTGGGCGAAAACCAGCAATGGTTATTGGCACCTTGGCCCTGGTCGTGGCGATGATTTGCCTAGTGGCGAGCGAAACTTTAACTGGTTTCTACGCTTCGATGATTGCGATGGGTGTGGGCGCCGCTTTCTTAGGGTCAGCGCCATCCGCTGTAATCGGGGATATTGTCGATGGTCGCAAAGGTGGACCCGTGGTGGCAACATATCAAATGATGAGCGATCTTGGTATCGTCGCCGGACCGCTGCTCTTTGGTTATCTTGCCGACTCAACCGGAGGTTTTGCTTGGCCATTTATCGCTGGCTTAATCGTGGCCAGCGCAACCAGTGTGATGGTTATGTTTATGCCTGAGACTCGCAAACCGAAGCTTGCTGAAACTTTAATTGCTTAAAGCAGTTATTTCGGGCAACAAGATCCCAGTATGGGCATGACAGTCATATCCCTTTGGATTCTTGATTAAGTACTGCTGATGATATTCCTCGGCGTACCAAAACTTGAATTGCGAAGCATCCGCCATTTCCGTTGTTATGGAATCGAAGCCTTTGCTCTCAAGAAGTGAGTTGTATGCATCACGACTTTGTCGCACCCAGTTTTCTTGCTCAGGTGTGCTCCAGTAAACCGCACTGCGATACTGCGATCCAACATCGTTACCTTGACGATTTCCTTGGGTTGGGTCATGATTCTCCCAAAAACACTTAAGTAAGTCATACTCAGAAATTTGAGTTGGGTCGTAGGCAACCAGAACGATTTCGGAGTGACCAGTTGTGCCCGTGCAAACTAAAGGATAAGTAGGTTCCGTTGCTGTGCCACCCATGTAACCAACAGCAGTACTAACTACCCCAGGCAGAACCCATAACTTCTTTTCAGCTCCCCAGAAACAGCCCATGCCGAAATACATAACTTGCGTACCTTGTGGCCATGGTCCACGTATGTCCGTGCCTAAGTTCAAATGTATTTCTGGCATTGTTCCCATTCGGCTTAATCGTTGCCAGAGAATATCGCAAGTAAGCGAAGTAGCTCGGTGTAAAGCCAAACTAAAGTTATGGTCAAACCAAATGCCATGCGCCAAGCTTCTTTTTCAGGTGCACCTGCCGCAATTGACTGAGTGATCATTTCAAAATCCATAACTAGCGAGAAGGAAGCTAGCGCAACGCCAGCGACACAAAGAAGGATTCCGAGTCCACCAACTCCGTAGAAGCCCCAGCCCTGGCCAACACCGGCGAAACTAGAGATAAACGAGGCAATCGCAATGACGAAGTAAGAGACCATGGCAACCATGAAAACTTTCCGGAAGCGACCATTAACTTTGATGATTCCGGACTTGTATAAAAACAGCATTGTGCCAAAAGCAATCAGCGTGCCCGTAACTGCTTGGGAAACTAAATTAGGTGCAGTTTCAGCATAAATTTCAGAGAAAATCTGACTCAGGCCGCCAAGGAAAATACCTTCAGCTGCGCCGTATGCAAGTACTAAACCAGGGCTAACAGATTTCTTGAAGATATTTACAAAGGCTAAAACAAGTCCAACGATCAAACCTACAAAAGTAAGACCAGGCGCGGCCCAGCCAACATATGCGCCAACCAGAAGGACTGCGAAGAGCGTGCCAGTTTTTACAATCACATCATCCATGGTCATGCGCGCACCCGAAATAACACTTTGGTCAGTTGTGCTTTGACCTAGGTTTAGCGTTTGGTTGGTGGCTGGGTTAGCTCCCAAGCTTTCACCTGTCGCGCGAATTAGAACTGGATTACGACTTGCCATGATTTCCTCCTGTGGGACGTTAACTTAACGTCGCCATGAATTACGTATTCCCCTAAATATAACGGGTTAAACCGAAGTTCTGCCATGGCAAGTCGCAGTTATGCCAGGAAAACCCATCCAACTGGTACCCCTGGTCGGACTTGAACCGACACTGGCACGATTTTAAGTCGTGTGCCTCTAACCGATTGGGCTACAGGGGCGTGGTGTTTTCCACCGCTTAATCCTGACAGGTAACGCCAGAAGTTCCTAACTGGGGTTAGAAATAAGTCCTCTGGCGATGCCATCCAGGATGTCGCGCTCGGAAACAACGACTTGCTTAAGCCCCGTTCGAACCATAATGCGATCGAGCACCAGTGCCCCGCTGCCAATTACATCAATCCGGCCCTCATGCATAGGACCAAGTTTTGCGCGTTCTGCTCGTGTCATTGCTAGTAAATCCTGGGTGACCCGGTGGACGTCCTGCGCAGAAATTCTGCTGCCGTGGATAGCTACTGAATCATATTCACTGAGTCCAAGTGCAATTGCGGCAACTGTCGTAACTGAACCAGCTAAGCCAATCAAGCTATTTGCTTGGGCAATTGGAACTGCGGAGTACGCCAGATCAATGGCAGCATCAATGTCGGACGTGGCTGCTGCAATTTCTTGCGGTGTCGCCGGATCACTTTTTAAATGTCGCTCTGTCATTCGGACACAACCAACATTTGTGCTTATCGCTGCAATAGGTCCCGTAGTGCCGAGTACGAACTCAGTGGATCCACCACCAATGTCGATAACTAAATAAGGCGCTACAGGTGGATCATTGAAATTAATTAAATCTGCTGTAGCTCCCAAGAAAGAAAGTTCAGCTTCTTCGTCACCGCTGATAATGTCAGGTTCGATACCAAGGCGACTTACAATTCCAGCAACAAATTCACTTCGATTGGAAACGTCTCGGCTCGCACTTGTTGCAACAAATCTAACTTTCTCGGGCTGATGCTTTGAAATAAGCGCAGCAAAGGTTTCGATTGCTGCGAAAGTTCTTTCAAGTGCCGCTTGCGAAAATTCTCCAGTTTTATCGACACCTTCGCCTAAGCGAACAATCACCATAGTTCTGACAACATCTGTGAGTGTGCCGTTAGTTATGTCTGCAATTAATAACCGAATGGAATTAGTGCCGCAGTCAATTGCCGCTACTCGCACGATCATCACCTCCACATGGTCCGGTTTGACCCCAGTCCTTGAGCATAGCTAGGGCGCGATCACCAAGTGGATTTACGCCGGGGCCAGCAGCTAGCGCATGACCTATCAAAACATGTAGACACTTAACTCGGGTAGGCATACCTCCCGCGCTTATTCCAGCAATTTCCGCAACGTGCTCAATCGCTTCCCGTTCTTGCAAATATATTTCGTGGGCATGCTCGTAACTTTTTGCTAACTCTGGATCTGCTGCTAGTGCATCAGCAAGTTCATTCATCACGCCATTGGCTTCCAGTGTGCCAATTGCACCGGTGGCTTTAGGACAGGTCATGTAATACAGGGTTGGAAATGGCGTGCCATCATCTAAACGTGGCGCAGTCTTTAGAACATCAGGTTGCCCACAAGTGCATCGATGGGCAACTTCAATAACGCTTCTTGGTTCACGACCAAGTTGGACAGTAACTGCTGCGAAATCAGCCGGTGAAAGTTCGCTCACTACTGTGGCATATCGTCAGATGGCACAACCAACGGATCATTAGCTATTCGCGGTTGATCCGCTAGCTTGGTGCTGGTCCACAATTTGGTGTACCAAGCCTCATCATTATTGGGAACTAATGCACCCGAAACGCTAGTAATAGCCGTGTTAGTTTCTTCGTCCAAAATTACAAAACCAATTTCGCCTGGGAAAACATAATTCAGTCGCTCCCTTGCTAGTGCCTGAAGATAAGCCGGGTCGGCAAGGCGGGCTTGGCGATTATTGAGATCCTCAATTGTTAGTTGTTTTGCTAAGACTTGTTCTTCGAGGACTTTAATCTCACGGCGCTCCTGGATTAGCGCGCGAAGTGGAACAGCTAATGTCAACATGACAAATACCCCAGCAAGTACAAGTGCAATGACTCGAACGTTTACTCGGGGGGAAACTCTTGGAGACGCAGCCACACCTTAATTGTGCCTTGATTAGCCCTTGAATCTTGGGAATGCACTGCGACCTGCGTAACGCGCCGCACCAGCTAACTCTTCTTCAATGCGCAAAAGTTGGTTGTATTTCGCTACTCGATCCGAGCGAGCTGGGGCACCACTTTTAATCTGACCACAATTAAAGGCCACTGCTAGATCGGCAATTATTGTGTCTTCAGTCTCACCTGATCTATGGCTCATCATCGTGGCAAAACCTGCGTGATGAGCCATTTCTACTGCCTGCGAAGTTTCAGTCAAGGATCCGATCTGGTTTACCTTTACCAAAAGTGCGTTGGCAGATTTCAATTCAATCCCACGAGCAATTCGTTGCGTGTTAGTTACGTAATGGTCATCCCCAACAATTTGAATTGACTCTCCCATTGCTGAAGTGATGTTCACCCACGAGTCCCAATCATCTTCGGCAAGTGGGTCTTCAATCGAAACGATCGGAAAGTCATTAACAAGTTGGGAATACATTTCGATCATTTGTTCAGTAGTTCGAGTTTTACCTTCCACTAGGTAATTGCCATCGCTATAAAACTCTGTGGCGGCCACGTCCATAGCAAGTGCAACGTCACTTCCTAAAACGAATCCTGCTTTTTCAATAGCCTGCGATATAAGTTCCAGTGCGGCCCGGTTACTTGGCAAGTTAGGAGCAAAGCCGCCTTCATCGCCCAACCCAGTTGAGAGTCCGTTCGCTTTTAAAACACTTTTTAATGAGTGGTAAACCTCTGCGCCCATTCGCAAGGCATTATGAAACGAATCTGCTCCAATCGGTGCAATCATAAATTCTTGAAAATCGACATCGCTATCTGCGTGTGCGCCGCCATTGATTATGTTCATCATGGGAACTGGAAGTAGCTGGGCATCTGCACCACCCAGGTAACGATAAAGCGGTAAGTTTGCCGAAGTTGCTGCTGCTTTTGCCACTGCCATTGAGACGCCAAGTATGGCGTTTGCGCCCAAGCGGGATTTGTTGGGTGTGCCATCCAAAGCAATCATGGCTTCATCTATCAATCGTTGGTCGCTAGCTTCAAATCCAGCAATTGCCGGGAAAATTTCTGCTTCGACTGCGCGCACTGCTTGCTTAACACCCTTGCCAAGATATCGAGATCCACCATCACGAAGTTCGGCGGCTTCAAACGCGCCAGTGGAAGCGCCAGCAGGTACACCCGAGCGGCCCATGGTGCCGTCTTCAAGTCTCACTTCAACTTCAACGGTTGGATTACCGCGGGAATCTAAGATCTCTCGGGCTCTTACATCAGTAATACTCGACATCGGATTACTCCAAAAGTTAACAAGATTTCTACGAGGCTTCCTCGCTAGTTATCTAGTCTAGCCAGCGAGTTACCCAGCCCAGCAGGACTCGTAACTACAAGCCTTCAACTTGCCTGACCCGCGCGCGGTAGCCCATCATTTCAGCGCGCAGCACAGATTCCGCATCAATATCACGCTCACGGGCTAACTCAACTGTTGCAACTAACAAAGCAGCCACTTGATCTTGGGAAACTTCGCCAATGATTTTTCGCAGTGCTTCCTTCATTGCAGGATCACCTGCATCCGCGTCAATTTTTCTCGAACGATAGATCAATTGGGTTGCAAGCGCCAGTGCAGGCATTGCGATAGGTACCCCATCAGTTACGGATTCGCGCTGTTTTTCAGTTTCTTTTATTTTGGCCCAGTTATCTTCAAGTTGTTCAGTGGAAGTAACAACTAAATCTGTGAACACATGTGGATGACGACGAATCAATTTATCTACTACCCCTTGCGCTATGGCAGCAAGGGAAAAATCGGGATCGCGTTCCTGCGCAATTCGGGCATGAAATACAACTTGAAGTAGCAAGTCCCCAAGCTCTTCGCGAAGGGAACCCAAGTCACCTTGGTCCATTGCTTCTAGTGCCTCGTAAGTTTCTTCAAGTAGGTAGCGAGCTAAGCTCTCGTGCGTTTGCTCGGCATCCCAAGGACATCCACCTGGACTGCGAAGTTGATCCATGACCTGAACTAACTGATCAACGGGCGAGGTCATTAGTTATTGACCAAGTAAATTTTGAAGTGGTACCGCCAAAGTACTATCGCCTGGAGTGCTCTTGAGGTTGCTTGGATCCCACGTACCAAACCTGGGATTAATTTCTACGCCAATTTCTTGACTTAAATTCGAGACGTAATTAATTAAGGCATTAGTTCGAGTTTGAGTATCACCATCGGGCGCTATTTTTTCCATAAGTGCACGCTGCGTCAAAATCTCATACATGAATCCGTCGACATCATCTGCTGGAACTGCATTTCGACTAACTAGCTGAGCTTCAATGGCGGCCTGGGTGTACTGCGCGAAAATCTCGTCTCGATATTTTTCAACATCATTTGCGGTGATGTTGATTCCTTCTCGCTCGACAAATTCGCTAATTAATGAAACTAAAATGAAGTGGTCAACTACTCGCTGATTAATCTGAATCAAACTTGGAATTTCCTGCAGTAACGCTGGGTCGGTGTTTTGAATCTGGATGCGCACTTTATCAACGCGCTCGGAAACTTCTGCTGAAGTAATGGCATTGCCATTGACGATTACTGCGCTGCCAGCCAGCTTTGGGGTGTCCGAGCAGGCAGTTAATACAGCCGAGCTCAGGACAATAACTGCTAGTAATCGAAGCTTCACTGGTATTCCTCTCGAGAACAAATCACTTAATTTTATTATGGCGCCGCAACAATTGACGCCACCCAAGTATTGACCCATTCCACCAGGTCGATATCCGCTGATTTAGCCACTGCGCCAATTAACGAATCTTTAGTGCGAGGCACCACAATCGTACGTGTTGCTGGTTTAATTACTGATCCTGGGTAGAGCCGGTTAAGTCGCAAAATCCGCGACTCCACTAATTCAACTGGCGAAAACTTAACACTGGCAGCAGTGGCAATAACTTCAGTTATCCCAACTGCTTGCAGGACGACGCGCAGACTTGCAATTGAAACCAATGTTTCAACCGGGGTTGGCAGCGAACCATAGCGATCGGCCAACTCTTCGACTACGCCAAGAACTTCGGCTTCAGTACGTGCATTGGCAAGACGGCGATAAGCCTCGAGTCGAAGTCGCTCTTCTGGAACATAGTCATGCGGCAAGTGGGCATCAACTGGTAATTCAACCTTGATTACCTCATCAATAACGACTTCACTACCAGTTCTAACTTCTTCAACTGCTTCACTAACTAAGCGCACATATAGATCGAATCCAACATCAGCGATGTGTCCGCTTTGTTCGCCACCCAATAAATTTCCGGCGCCACGAATCTCAAGATCTTTCATGGCAACAGCCATACCTGAACCCAAGTCTGTGTGTGCGGCAATAGTTGCTAGCCGATCATTAGCATTTTCACTTAGTGGTCGATCGGGGGCATACAAGAAATAGGCATAACCTCGCTCCCGACTACGACCTACTCGCCCGCGAAGTTGATGAAGTTGAGATAAGCCAAAAGTATCTGCCCGATCAACTATCAAAGTATTTGCATTTGGAATATCTAAGCCACTTTCAATAATTGTGGTGGAAACCAAAATATCGAACTTATGCTCCCAGAAATCAACAATTATTTGCTCCAAAGTATGTTCATTCATTTGGCCATGGGCCACCGCAATTCGGGCATCTGGCACAAGTTCTGCCAATTTGCTGGCAACTCTATTTATGCTCTCCACTCGATTGTGGACAAAGAAAACTTGGCCATCACGCATCAATTCCCGGTGAATAGCTGCCTTAATGAATTTTTCATCATACGGTCCTACCGTCGTTAGGACTGGTTGACGCTCTTCTGGTGGCGTCTGAATAGTAGACATTTCACGCAAACCCGTTACTGCCATTTCGAGCGTACGTGGGATCGGAGTTGCAGACATAGTTAACATGTCAACATTTGTGCGTAAAGCTTTCAAGTGCTCTTTATGTTCAACACCAAATCTTTGCTCTTCATCAACAATTACCAGCCCAAGATCTTTAAATCTAACTTCGGGGTTAAACAAGCGGTGAGTACCAATCACAATGTCGATAGTGCCATCCGTAATTCCTGTAATTACCTCGCGAACTTGGGCATCGCTTTGAAACCTAGAAAGCGCTGCAAGTTTTACCGGAAATTGTGCATACCGGCGTGAAAACGTTTCAAAGTGTTGCTGCACCAATAACGTGGTTGGTACCAAAATGGCTACTTGTTTACCGTCTTGCACTGCCTTAAATGCTGCACGTACTGCGATTTCTGTTTTGCCATAACCAACGTCACCACAAACTAAACGATCCATTGGAACGTCATTTTCCATGTCACGCTTTACTTCATCAATTGTCACCAACTGATCTGGAGTTTCCAGGTATTCAAAAGCATCTTCAAGTTCTCGCTGCCAAGGGCTATCTGGTGAAAAAGCGAAACCTTTACTCGCCATGCGCGCTGCATAAAGTCGAATTAATTCGCCTGCGATTTGCCGGACTGCACGTCGAGCCCGCGATTTTGTAGCAGCCCAATCACCGCCACCAAGACGGTTCAAGCTCGGAGCTTCCCCACCGACATAACGCGTAACCAGATCTAGTTGGTCACTTGGGACATAAAGTCGATCCCCGCGTTGCCCACGCTTACTGGCGGCATACTCAATGACTAAATACTCGCGGGTTGCAGTTGCAACAGTTCGTTGCGACATCTCGATGTACTTGCCAACACCATGTTGCTCGTGCACGATGTAGTCACCACTTTTTAAAGTAAGTGGATCAATTACTGCGCGACGCTTACTTGGTAAGCTGCGATTTTCGCGAGCCGTGTCACGACTTCCGAATAAATCAACTTCGGTAACCACGACAAGGCCAGCACCTTGAATATGAATGCCCCGATCCTGGTGACCAACCGTTACTTCAACAACATCATGATTTAGTTCTGCTGAGAGTTGATCAGTTTGTCGAGCTGGGATTCCAATTTCCATTAAAGTTTCGACTAATCGTTGGGTTGAACCATGACCCGCCATGACGACAACCACGTTATGTTTTTGTTTCCACCAAGTTTTAATATCTTCCGCAAACTGCGTTATGTTGGAGCGATATTCTTTTATTACTTCCAGATTTGGAATTTCATCTTGCGGACCCGAGAGAACTGAAAGCTCTAACCATGCTCGGGTGGAATATTCATCCTTCAGTTCTCGGTAATCTCGAAAAGCACTTGCCCCAAGATCTATTGGCGTAACATTTCCTGCTGTGGCGTTACTCCACGATGCTTCCAAAAATTCTGCGCTTGTTGCAACTAATTCGTGGGTTCGTGTTTCCAGTCGTTCTGGCTCAACTTCAATCACGATCGCTTGTGGGTCAACTAAATCAATTAGCATTTCAAGTTTTGGAACTAGTGCCGGAATTAAACTCTCCATACCTTCAGCGGCAATACCAGCCGCAATCTTTTCTAACATTTCGGAAAGTTCTGGGTGTTGCAGCGCTAATTTGCTCGCGCGGTCTGCAACTTGCTCAGTTATCAAAAGCTCTCGGCAGGCGGTTGCCAAGATGCTGGTTACTTCAACTCCCGTAGAGCGTTGGTCCACAATCGAAAAAGCCCGAATTTCCTCAACTGTGTCACCCCAAAATTCAACACGAAGTGGGTGTTCCTCCGCTGGTGGGAAAACGTCAACTATCCCACCGCGCACCGCAAATTGACCACGGCGATCAACTAATTCAACGCGCTCAAACCCAAGTCTTGCCAACTCGGTAACTAACTGTTCCAGCTCAAGAGTTTCGCCCGCAGTTATTTTTAGCGCGGGAATTTCACCTAAGTCGGCAACTATCGGTTGGATAAATGCCCGAGCACTAGTTACTAAAACGCGAATTGGGCCTAGGTCTTCGGGGTGGGCAAGCCGGCGCAATACCGCCATTCGACGACCTACTGTGTCGCTGCTGGGACTTAAGCGTTCATGTGGCAAAGTTTCCCAAGCTGGAAATACCGCAATGTCTGATTCTGTTATGAAGTCGCGTAGGGAACTCGCTATATCTTGGGCAGCTCGTTCAGTAGCAGTAATGAGGACTACTGGCTTACTTTGCGCAACTACTCCTGCAACATACGGAATCGCGCCCTTAGGCAATGCAATTCTGGAATTCGCTCCAGCCGCTAAGTCTTGGATGGCGCCAGAAATTACTTCATCGGTTCTTATCGCCTTGATTACTAAATCTAGAGTCATCGTGGTTTCAGTGCTGACACTATCGTCTCTGTTAATTCTGGGCGACAAATCAAAATATCCTTCACCCGAAGATTGATTTTATTTAATTCGATTTCGCTTCCATCACAATCAGTAACCGACAATCCGTTATGGCAGGCAATTCCAAGTGGGGCTGCTAAATCCCATTCAAAGAAACCATCCGAATTGAAATACACATCTGCTGCCCCCGATAAGATCGCGCCAACTTTTGCGCCAACGGAACCCATTGGCACAATTTGCACCTCACCGCGTTCCGGAAATTTCTCCTGAAGTGCGCTCGCAATCGATGCAACGTCACGAGGTGGTCGACTTCGCGAAACTAGAATCCGAATTGGCTCACCTTTTGGTAAGTAGCTTTGAACTGGTTCATCCATAGACCAAAGTTCATTGCGCGCCGGGACTGCGACGCTAGCCACACTAATTTTGCTGGGATTTTTGGAACTTGCCTCCCAAAGTGCCACATGTACTGCGAAATCAGTTCCGCCAGTTGAGTACTGCGCAGTTCCATCCAACGGGTCTATGATCCAAACTCGACTGGCTCCTAAGCGATCAACGTCTAAGTCTCCTTCTTCGCTGAGCACAACATCTTCTGGGCGATGAAGCGAAAATTGTTCCATTAAGTAATCGTGCGCAACTTGATCACCTTCATTGCCCAGCACTTCGCCCAAATAATTATCTAAATTGCTGCCTGCAGATTCCTCGGGCAATGAAGATTGAGATCTGTTCGGATCCAAATTAAAAGTTTTGGCGTGCTCCCGTAACCCAATAAGCAATGCGCCAGTTTCCCGTGCCAACTTTCGGGCTAATTCATGATCGTTCATGAGTTATAGGAATTCTGGGCTGCATCCAGACCCTGTGTCAGCAAACTGGTAAGCGCTTCGCTACTTTGCGAGATCAATAACGAAACTTCGGTTGCTTCAGCACTACCAAAACTTCGTAACACAAAATCTGCTGCATCTTGCTGACCGGGTGGGCGACCAATACCCAATCGAATTCGAAACCAATCGCCAGTTCCAAGTGAACTTCGAATTGATTTCAGTCCATTGTGCCCATTGTCGCCACCACCAAGTTTCACGCGAATTGCACCTAGTGGGATATCGAGTTCGTCATGTAGCACGATTATTTGCTCGAGTGGGATTTTATAAAAACTTGCTAGCGCTTTTACTGGCCCGCCCGATTCATTCATATACGAAAGTGGCTTAACTAATATTGTTTGAATTCCCGCAATTCGAGTTTCGCAAACATCAGCTAAAGCCCGTTTGTGACGCGAAAGTTTTTGAGAATTTTGTGCGGCGATTGAATCTATGACCATCGCCCCGATATTGTGACGTGTGGCTGCGTAAGTGGGACCCGGATTACCGAGTCCCACAACAAGCCACGCACCGCTATCTGACACGGTTTTACTCTGCAGATTCCCCTGCAGGTGCCGCGCCACCAGCAGCGACTACTTCGGCTGCTGCAGATTCTTCTGCTTCGGCGCGAGCTGCAGCCTTAGTCTCAGCATGGGCGATAGCTGCTGCTGCTGATTCTTCTTGACGAGCATGCTCGACAATTGCTTCACGAGCAAGTGTTGCTGCTTCTGCTGCGGTTACATAAACCAAATCCACGTGTTCAATTCCACGAGTAACTGGATCAATTTGAAGGTCGCGTGGTGCTACTGTTTCAGTTTTTCCGGCAAGCACGATTTCAATTGAAGTAACTTTTTTGCGAAGAGTTAAACGCAATAGGTGCGCATCAAGTGAGATGTGGATAGGTGTGGATCCGTGGCCATAAACCACAGCTGGAACTTTGCCGTCGCGTCGCATTCGACGGGCAGCGCCTTTGCCAAAATCAGAACGGGTTTCGGCGATTAATGCCTCAGTCATGTATTTCTCCTCGAACTAGGTCAGTGCTGGATGGCTCCGCAACGGACCTTCGTCGATTACGGCTTTTTAGGGCCCTCGCCGAGGAGCATCCCTAGATTAACCCAGGATCTGGGTCCACGCCAAAACGAGCGCTAAATTATGCGTTAAACCCCGACATGATCGAACAAGCTGGCCACTGAGCCCTCGTCAAAGACCTCTTTAATGGCCCGAGCAATTAGTGGAGCGATTGGTAGCACGGTTAAATTGCTGAATCTATTTTCTTGCGGAATTGGCAAAGTATCAGTTACTACTACCTCGCGAATTCGCGAATCCTGTAAGCGTTGTGATGCCGGCGGTGAAAGCACACCATGAGTAGCCGTGACTATTACATCTGCTGCGCCATTCTCAAACAATGCCTCTGATGCCTTAACGATGGTTCCACCGGTATCGATCATGTCATCGACTACGACACAGATTCGATCCTTAACATCGCCAACAACTTCCAGTACTTTTGCTTCATTTGGAACATCTGGATCACGACGCTTATGAATGATCGCAAGTGGCGCGCCCAATATGTCAGTCCAACGTTCGGCAACTCGCACCCGACCAGCATCTGGTGAGATCACTGTGATTTTGCTGCGATCCACAGTGCGGCCAACATGCGCAGCCAAAATTGGTAGCGCGAATAAGTGATCAACAGGTCCGTCAAAGAATCCTTGAATTTGCGCAGTATGCAAGTCAACGCTCATCAAGCGATCTGCGCCAGCAGTTGCGAACAGGTCAGCCATTAAGCGAGCAGAAATTGGCTCGCGGCCAGCATGCTTTTTATCTTGGCGTGCGTATCCGTAAAACGGAGCTACTACCGTGATTCGTTTTGCAGATGCTCGCTTTAAAGCATCGACCATGAGCAGATGCTCCATAATCCATTCATTAACTGGAGCTGTGTGTGTTTGAAGTACAAAAACATCACAACCGCGAATGGATTCTTCGAAGCGAACAAAGATTTCGCCATTTGCAAAGTTATATGCGCGAGTTGGAACTAACTCAGTTCCTAAGTTGTCAGCTACGGCTTGCGCTAATTCTGGGTGTGACCGGCCTGCGATGAGAACCATTCGCTTTGCATTGTTTTGCGTGATTCCAGTCATCTATTTGTCCTTTACTCAGTGTTCTTTTTGGACTTGATGTTCTTATGGGATGAGTCTGCCAGTGCTGCCTTGGCTGAGTCGCTACCGGGTCGACGTCGAAGCACCCAATCCAGGATGTTGCTTTGCCGCGCTCGACCAACGGCCATTGCTCCGGCGGGCACATCCTGGGTAATTACTGAGCCAGCAGCGGTGTACGCGCCATCACCGATAACTAACGGAGCAACCAACATTGTGTCGCTGCCAATTCTTACTTGGTTACCAACTGTGGTGTGGTGCTTTTCTTGGCCGTCATAATTTACAAAAACCGTTGCAGCACCAATGTTGGTGCCTTCCCCGATCGTGGCATCTCCGACATAAGACAGGTGCGGAACTTTTGCGTTTTTGCCTAACGTTGCGTTTTTCATTTCCACAAAGCCGCCAGCTTTAGCGCCCGAGCCAAGTACGGTTCCTGGACGTAAGTATGTGTATGGACCAACAGTGGCGCCTTCACCAATAATTGCGCCGATGGAAGTTGTTCGGGTTACTGTTGCGCGATGTTCGGCAACGGTGTCGTGCAAAGTGCAGTCGGGACCAATAGTTGCGCCACCACGAATTACACTTTTTCCAGTTATCGCCACGTTTGGTAAAAGCGTTACATCTGGTTCAAGCTCTGCCGTGCGATCGATCCAAACCGTTGTTGGATCAACCATTGAAACGCCAGCAAGCATCCATTCATCACAGATTCGAGTGCGCAGAATTGCGCCTGCTGCCGCAAGTTGGCGGCGGTCATTCACGCCTAAAATATTTTCTTGCGAAGTTACTGTTGCTGCCACGCTGTGACCTTGGCTGCGCAAAATACTAAGTACGTCGGTTAAATACTGTTCGCCCTGGGAATTATCCGTTTTTAAGTTAGCTAATGCGCTTCTAAGAAGCTGCGCATCGAATGCATACACTCCAGAATTTACTTCCGTGATTTCGCGCTGAGCATCAGTTGCATCGCGATCTTCAATAATTGCCTCCACGCCGCCTGATGCACTGCGAACTATTCGGCCGTATCCAGCTGGTTGGCTTAAGTGAGCAGTAAGTACGACCGCAGCATTTTCTGCCAGGCCAGCAAGTGTGCGCTGCATGTCACTGGTGGTCAACAGCGGAGTATCACCCGCAAGAATCAGGACTGGACCGGAAGCGTGAGCCAAGAGTTGCAGCGCAATACCTGCCGCGTGGCCCGTCCCATTTTGTTGCTCTTGTACGACTGTAGCCACCTGCGGATGAACCTGCGTTAAATGCGGCAGCACTTGTTCTTTACCGTGGCCAACAACTACGAGGGTATTCGCGCTGGAAAGTGGGGCCGCAGCGTGCAGTACGTGATCAATTAGTGTCATGCCGGCGACTTCGTGCAACACCTTTGGTTTTGTGGATTTCATTCTGGTGCCAGCCCCAGCGGCTAAGACAATAACTGCTGTGGGCGGAGAAGTCGATGCGCCCGTTTTGTTCACAGACCCAGTTTACTGATCTGATTCGGCTCCCGGACGTGGATTCGAACCACGATAAGCACCTCCAAAGAGTGCTGTCCTGCCATTAGACGATCCGGGAATACGGGCCAAGATTTGCTAACAAACACTTACCCTGCCTGCAAATCTTATGCGTCAGAGGCTAACTTTCCCAAAACGAATAGGATTTTCGCGCGGTAAGCACCAATTAGGTAGGCAGTATCCTAAAACTGCGTAGATTTAATGTCTTAGCTATTGAGCTTGCAACCAGCGCAAATCTTAGTTGCTTTGCGCAATACTTCACCAAGTAAAGGAAATCCCGAAGTGGCAATCGCACATGATCACGAAAGCGACATAGAGTCCGCTAGTCGTTCTCGGGTTGGCGATTTTGATCGAGTTCGGATGACTGGACACGAGCGCCGCGCGCAATTAGTTGAAGTTGGGCGCATCCTTTTCGCAGAAAAGGGCTTTGAGTCAGTCACTGTAGAAGAGATTGCAAATAAGGCGAACGTTTCAAAGCCAGTTGTTTACGAACACTTCGGATCTAAAGATGGTCTTTACGCGGTTGTAGTTGACCGGGAAATGTCTTTCTTGCTCAACTCCATTACCAATGCTTTGACTGCAGTGCATCCGCGCTTGCTATTAGAACAGACTGCCTGTGCGCTCTTTGATTACATCGAGAGCAACACTGATGGCTTCCGGATTTTGTTGCGTGACTCGCCCGCTATCTCATCTACGGCTACGGCCACTGGAAGTTTTGCCTCATTGCTTTCTGATGTTGCGCAGCGAGTTGAAGAATTACTTTCCAAGGAATTTAAGCTTCGTGGTTTTCCATTCCAAATGGCAGATATGTACGCGCACATGTTCGTGGGTATGGTCGCGCTGACTGGGCAATGGTGGCTTGATGAACGCGAGACTCCAAAAGACGAAGTTATCGCGCACTTAGTGAACCTGGTTTGGAATGGCGCAGTTGGCCTAGAAAGTAATCCCCGAATCATTAGTCGCCGCAATTCAGATGAAGCTGAAACTAAATAGTTTCTAGCTTTCTACGCCTGCTGATTCTTCATCAAATGGCATCACAATATTTCTTAAAATCGTTGCTAACTTAGTTCGATCTGCAATCGAGATACTGGCCAGCAAATTATTTTCCCGAACCAGTAGTTCCTCGAGCGCGCGATCCACTGCAGACTTTCCATTTGCGGTTAGCTGCACTAAAACTCCGCGCCCATCAGTTGGATCCGGCATTCTGGCGACTAAGTCCTTTTGCTCCAGACGATCTATTCGATTCGTCATAGTTCCGCTAGTCACCAGGTTCTGCGAAACTAAGGCAGATGGTGTTAGCGCATAAGGTTTACCTGCTCGGCGCAATGCGGCAAGCACATCAAATTCACCAGACTCAAGATCATAAGCAGCGAACGCTTCTCGCCGCGCTAAATCTAAATGTCGCGCTAATCGCGAAACTCGACTTAGGACCGAAAGTGGTGCCACATCAAGATCTGGTCGTTCGCGTTTCCACGCATCGACAATGCGATCGACTTCATCAGATGTGCTCACTTAAGTGAGTCTAGGAGATTATCTTGATGTCGAGATAACTCGCGCGCCATGAACTGGGCCATGAGTTCGCGTTACATCATCAACTAAGCCCGAAGCCTTCAAATCCACGACTAGATCAATCGCACTTGATTCATCGTGTACCAAGAATCCGCAAGTTGGGCCGCTTCCTGAAATTACCGCTCCCAGAGCGCCAGAATCGATGCCGTACTCCAAAACTCGACCAAGGATTGGCCGTAACTTAATTGCAGCCGGCGCTAAGTCGTTATGCATCAGCCGCCCAAGTGTTTGCGCGTCGCCGCGAGTTAAGGCGCCAAGTAAATCTGCTGGGACTTCGGGGCTCTCCGAGAAATCTAGGCCGCGCATTTCATCAGTCTCTTCATAAATCTTCGCAGTTGATAAGCCTTCATTAAATGTGGCAAATACCCAGTGCCAAGACCCACGAGTCATAACTGGGGAAAGCACTTCACCGCGACCAACGCCCAACGCGCAACCACCATGGAGCATGAAAGGTACATCGGAGCCTAAAGTTGCTGCCATCTCATCTAACTGTTCGCGCGGAATTCCGGCATTCCAAAATGCATCACAGGCAACGAGCGTTGCGGCGGCGTCCGCACTGCCACCAGCCATACCGGCAGCAATCGGAATCGACTTATCAATTTGAATTAAGACATTTGGATCTTGGCCACAAGCTCTAGCAACCAACTCGGCAGCCTGCCAAGCCAAGTTTGAGGCATCTGTTGGAATTCGATCTGCGAATTCGCCTAATCCAATAATGCTTAGCGAGTCGGCAGCAGTCACTGTTATTTCGTCATAAATTCCAACTGACTGAAAAATAGTCGCTAATTCGTGAAACCCAGAAAATTCCCGTGGTCCTACTCCAAGGTAAATGTTTACCTTGGCTGGGACTCGAACAGTTACAGACTTACTCACTAGATCAGAGTACTTTCTTGGCATGCTGTGCGATAGCCACAAACTGTTCCAAGTTCAATTGCTCCCCACGTAGTCCTGGATCAATCTCGGCGAGCCTGAGTATTTGCTCAACTTCTTGTGGACTACCTAAAACGTTGCCGAGTGAGGTTCGCAATGTTTTACGTCGTTGCCCAAAAGCTGCATCAACAATTGCGAACATTAACTTGCGTAGCCCGGGATCAATGTTTCGATCTTTCCGAACGAGTCGCACAAGTCCAGAGTCAACATTTGGTGCTGGCCAAAATACATTGCGGCCAATTGAACCAGCGCGGTCAACATCGCCGTACCAAGCAAGTTTGACGCTCGGTACCCCATAGATCTTGCTACCGGGAGGCGCTGCCATTCGGTCAGCTACTTCGGCTTGCACCATAACTAAAATTTCGCGAATCGATGGAAACTTTTCCAAAAAATGTAGCACCACTGGCACCGAAACGTTGTACGGCAAATTGGCAACTAAATGAGTTGGGTTATTTGGTAGCTCAGTTAGTTGCATCGCATCGGCTGTAATTACGGTTAGATTTTTTAGATATTCTGGGGCATGTTTAGCTATGGTCGCGGGTAGGGCATTGGCCAAAACGGAATCAATTTCTACTGCGACAACATGCGAAACATTTGGAAGTAGAGCCAAAGTTAACGAGCCCAACCCTGGCCCGATTTCAACCACAACGTCTTCTGGGCCAACATGTGCTTGCGTAACAATGCGCCTAACAGTGTTTGGGTCAATGACAAAATTTTGTCCCCATTTTTTCGTGGGCGTTGTGTTCAAGGATTTGGCCAGCGCACGAATTTCGCTGGCGCCTAGCAATGTGGATTCAGGCATGCAGGTCAGAAGATTTAGTACCAGTTTTTGTTGTAAAAGAAATCGAGCGCCTGACATGGAGTTCCATATCGATCCTCGATGTAGTCAGCTCCCCATTTAATTTGTGTCGCTGGATTTGTTCGCCAGTCATCACCAAATGTGGCCATTTTATTCCCCGGTAAACTTTGTGGAATTCCATATGCGCCGGAACTTGGATTTGTCGCTTTGTGATTCCAATTACTCTCGCGGAACCATAAGGTCTCCAAGCAAGCAAATTGATTTTCACCCCAACCATTTTCTTGATTAATCCAAAGCTTTGCGTATTCTTTGTTACCAGACCTTGTTCCAGTTTCTTGCGCTGCAACCTTGATAGCAATTGCAAAACTCTTTGGATCTCCAGTTCCACGAATAATTTGCTCTTGCACCGGTTCAGTAATCACAGTTCGACTGACCTCGCTGCGTGTGACTTCTTTGTCATCAACAAGTTTTACTTGAAATGCAACTTCAACTTTTCCAACTTCGCCTTTTCGCTTAGTAATCTCGGTACCAATCGCGATAGTTGCATCCTCAGTCACTGCGCTAGTAAACGCTAAATCTTCTTCTTCGGTGACGACCGCATTGCTCACTACATGGTCTCGAATGTCATAAGTCACAGTTGAGTCAATTGCTAGCGCAGCAACATCAACGTAAGGCAGCGGTTGCTCATCACTATTTGCCGCCGCAGTTATGCCGCCAGTAAGAAGTACCGCAGCTGCAGCCACAGCTGATGTGGTCAGCGAAACGTGTCTGGATTTCGGGCGGGCATGACGACCGGGCGCGCGATGGCGACCTAGTTTGGTCATAACTACTCCGAATCTTGGCCAATTGGCTGGCTTGTGCATTTGTGCATAGGGCTACAGAAATGCTCGAAACTCCACGTTATCCCCTAACTACCCAGTTAAGGCAAGTCGGATTTTGTCAAAAGGGGCCAAAAACCCTTGCTGCGTTTGAAAAAAGAAGTTCACAAATTTCTTGCTCCGATTGCCCTCTTACCTCACATATTGCGCGAACGGTCCACGGGATGTTTGTTGAAGCATTCACCTGGCCTCGGTTTGGGGCGGGTGTTAAAAATGGTGAATCAGTTTCGACAAGCAATAAGTGATCTGGAATTTCTAGTACTGCGTCGCGAAGTTGTTGGGCATTCTTAAATGTCACAACACCAGGTATTGACATGTACCAACCTGCTTGCGCGCAAATCTTTGCCATTTGAGCATCACCTGAAAAGCAATGGAAAACCACTTTGTCTGGCGCACCGTGAGTTTCTAGAGTGTTAATTACATCGTCATGTGCATCGCGATCATGAATTACAACTGGCTTACCTACCTCGCGAGCTATATCAATGTGCGCGCGAAATGATTCGTGCTGCGCTTGCGCCTGCGACTTATCGGTGCGGTAGTAGTCCAAACCAGTTTCACCTATCCCGCGCACTTGCGGTAACTGGGCAAGGAGGGCAATTTCTGCGAGTGAGTTCGTTAAATCAGTGTCATGAGCAGCCGCATTAGGGTGCAAGGCCACGGTCGCCCAAACATCTGGGTGAGTTAAGGCAGTTTGCGCAGCCCAGCGGGAACTCGCAACATCGCAACCTACTTGGATAACTTTCGTAACATTTACTGCCCGAGCCGCAGACATGGCCTGGGTTACATCTACAAGTTCAAAGTCATCGTCAAAGGCCACATCCATATGGCAATGCGTATCGACAACTGGGCCAGCTAACGGCGACGCTATTTTCCCTGTACTCACGCCTCTACGCTACTGGTGGCTGAGTAATCTATTCTGAGCATGGGGCAGTTATGGAAACTGTCGTTAGAACCAAAAGGCAAAAAGTGATCAGCAGGCTACCGGGGCTAGATGGCCTTCGTGGCATCGCTGTATTAGCCGTAATCATTTACCACGCTGACATCTCAGCACTTGCCGGCGGCTTTCTTGGTGTTGATGTTTTCTTTGTGTTATCTGGCTTCTTGATCACCAACTTATTACTTGAAGAACTAACTCGCACCAACACAATAGATCGTGCCAATTTTTATTTGCGACGTATTCGTCGATTACTGCCGGCATTACTTTTAGTTTTAATTGCGAGTGTTTTAGTTTCTGGACTTTTTGTGATGGATGCTGCTTATCAAGTGCGGCGTGACCTACCTTGGGCAATTACTTTTGTATTGAATTGGTCATATCTATTTTTTGAACAGTCATACTTCGTAAACATTTCTCGCCCACCTTTGCTTCAGCATCTTTGGTCTTTATCAATTGAAGAGCAGTTCTATGTAATTTGGCCGTTGTTACTTATTGGGTTATTTAAGTTGCCACTTGGGCGAATTACACCCCGCCAAAAAATATTTACGGTGTCGTTGTTTTTAGCTTTAGCTTCGACTGCTTGGATGATTTATCTTTCAATTTCAAATGGCTTCCCCCTGCCAAATGATCCAAGTCGAGTTTATTTTGGTTCTGATACTCATGCCATGGGTTTATTAATTGGCTGCGCAACTGCTGCGCTTTGGCGATCCGAACGATTATCCAGGCGCTTAACACCAGATCGCGCAACTGCGATGAATGGCATTGGCTGGTTGAGCCTGGCTGGTATTGCTTACTTCTTTATTTTTGTCGGTGAGTTTAATGAATGGCTTTATCGCGGTGGATTTTTAGTTCTTGCAATAATCACTGCAGCCTTAATAGTTATCATCGCCCATCCTGGTTTGAAGTTTGGCGCTCGACTTGGCAATCCAGTTTTAAAGTGGTTTGGCGATCGTTCGTATGGAATCTACTTGTGGCATTGGCCAGTTTTTGTATTGCTACGTACTGGTATCGATGTGCAATGGCCAGAGCCAGTGATTTTTATTGCCAAGATCGCACTTGTCTTAATAATTTCTGATTTCTCTTACCGATTAGTTGAGTTGCCAATTCGTAAGGGCGCCATTGGCAACCGCCTTGCAATTTGGCGCGAATCAGGGCTGCCAAGACCTGCTACTCGAAGTTACTTTGCAGTCGGGCTTGCTACCGCAGTTTTTGCCACCAGCTTTGTCGGAATGTATCGAGTGCCGACGCCAGATGCTGGGAATCTCACCGGGATCGGTGGAATCACTTCGATCAATGAAGTTGCCGTCATAGCAGCCCAACCTGCGGTTGCACTATCCACTGATCCAGTAATAAATGCCCAAGAAGTAGCCGAATTGCAAAAGAAAATCCAAGACCAGCTACCACCAGTAGTGTTTGGAGATTCCGTAGTGCTCGGCGCACGTAATAGTCTGCGGGAGGTCCTTGGCGAAATCTCTATTGATGCACAGGTTTCTCGTCAGCCAAACGCCATTGCAGAGCGAATCAAACTTCGTCAAACGGAAAACAATCTTGGGCAAGTAGTCGTCATACATATGGGCACGAATGGAACTATGCGTAAGGATGTGCTCCGCACGACCATAGAAGGATTAACTGATCGCAAACGTGTTGTCGTAGTTAATGTTCGAGTACCCCGATCCTGGATGAAGCCAAATAATAAAATTATTGCCGCTACCGTCGCCGAGTTTCCAAATGTTCGCTTTGTTGATTGGGCTGCGGCCTCTAAGGGGCAAAAGAAATACTTTGCACCTGACGGGGTTCATTTAACAAAGTCAGGTGGCAAAGTTTTTGCGGATCTTATTAATGAAGCGATTGCCGCACCTTAAATAGTTTCTGGTTCCTCAATGCGTGGGAACAGTGACTCGCTTTTAGTAATTTTTACACCCGGCACAAGCTGTCCCCAAACTGCCAAATCAGAAAAGTTTTTACCTAGATTGGATTCGCTGGCACCAATGTCTGACCAAAGTGCAGCCATACTTTTTGGCATAAGTGGGGAATACAGAATTGATATTGCGCGCAGGGATTCGCAAACTGTGTAAAGAATAGTTGCGAGTCTAAGACGACTTTGCTCATCTTCCTTTTTTGCAAGTGTCCACGGCTCTTGCTCAGTTACATAGAGATTTACCGCATCAATGAATTCTTTAACCGCCACGATCCCAGTTTGGAAATCGAATGCCCGAATGCTGGTGTCAGCTTGCGCAGCAGTTCTTACTAGTAGATCAGTTAGCACTTTTTCAGCGGCTGTTAGTTCACCTGGTGCTGGAAGTGATCCCTCGAAATTCTTTACCACCATAGCTTGGACTCGACTAGCTAAGTTGCCTAATCCGTTGGCTAGCTCGGCGGTGTAACGCGCAACTAAATCTTCCCAAGAAAAGGAGCCATCCTGGCCAAAGATGATGGCTCGCATGAAGTAATAGCGGAAAGCGTCTGATCCGATTAAGTCAACAATGCTTTGTGGCGAAATCCCAGTGAGCTTACTTTTACTCATTTTCTCGCCACCAACAAGTAGCCAACCATGCGCAAACACGCATTTTGGCAGCGGTAAGTCTGCAGCCATTAACATCGCTGGCCAAATTACCGCGTGGAAACGCAGAATATCCTTACCCACTAAATGCACATCAGCCGGCCAAGTTTTTGCAAACTTTTGCGCGCCGGCACTTCCTGGTTCATCTCCCAGCCCAACTGCAGTTGCGTAATTAAGCAGGGCATCAAACCAGACATAAACAACTTGCGAGGGATCCCATGGAACGTCAATTCCCCAGTCAAAAGTTGAGCGCGAAATTGAAAGGTCCTGCAAGCCCGAACGTAAAAACGACATAACTTCGTTGTAAGCCGATTCTGGACGTATTGCTTGGGGGTTTGCTTCGTAATGAGCAATCAAATCGTTTGCAAAAGCCGAAAGTTTAAAGAAATAATTTGTTTCGCTGATTTGCTCTACTGGCTTGGAATGAATCGGGCAGAGCTTGTCGTCACCTTCACCGGCAATTAAATCTCCAGCAAGTTTGAATTCTTCACAACCCACACAATATGGACCTTCATATGAACCTTTATAAATGTGACCAGCATCTTTTAATGAAGCTAAGAATCGCTGGACGCGCTCGGTGTGCCGTGGCTGGGTGGTGCGAATGAAATCATCATTTGCCGCATCGATGACATCAAGTACCGGAAGCCAGGCATCTTCAACTAATTTATCGGCCCAGGCTTGTGGCTCGGTGTTGTTAGCGACTGCAGTTCGTAAAACCTTTTGTCCATGTTCGTCAGTTCCGGTTAGGAACCAAACGTCTTCACCAGCCATTCGGTGCCAACGTGTCATGAGGTCGCCAGCCACTGTTGTGTAGGCATGCCCGATATGAGGTGCATCGTTCACGTAGTAAATCGGCGTAGTTAAATAAAACGCTTTGTTGCTGGTCATGAATTAAGTGTAGAGCGAATCACGATTAACTTTTTCGCTGGCGTTGATCCATTAGTACGGCGTCATAAACATCTCGCTTGGGCACTCCTAATTCGCGAGCGACAGCAGCAATTGCATCTCGCTGAGTTTCTCCAACTTCTACTCGGGTTTGGACTAACGTCACCCATTGTTCCGGCGTGGCAGCAGGGCGTGGCTGCGCACCCGCGAGCACCAGAGTTATCTCCCCTAAAATCTCGCGGTCACTCCAAAGGATTAATTCAGCAAGAGTTCCGCGCACGACTTCTTCATAAGTTTTCGTAAGTTCGCGGCAAATAACAACTTGGCGGTCTGCGCCAAAAACGGCTTCGAGATCCACCAGCGCTTCGACCAACCTGTGTGGCGCTTCGAAGAAAACCATAGTTCGTTGTTCGTGTAGCAGGGACTCGCACAATGCTCTGCGTTCTCCTGATTTGCGTGGCAAGAATCCCTCAAAGGAAAATCGATCCACCGGCAATCCGCTAACCGCTAACGCAGCTAACACAGCGGATGGCCCCGGTATTACTGAAACTTTCACACCTTGGGCAATAGCTTCTTGAACTAATCGGTATCCCGGATCGCTAACACTGGGCATACCTGCATCAGAAATTACAACTACAGTTTCGCCTTGTAGCACTCGACTTATAAGTTCCGGGCTCTTAGCTTCTTCAACAGCGTCATAAAAGGACCAAATTTGGCCCGTTGTCACAATTCCTAAGTCAGCAATTAATCGATGCGCTCGGCGCGAGTCTTCCGCCGCAATGACATTTGCGGTGACCAGAACTTCCCGAAGCCGCGCCGAAGCATCACCAATGTTTCCAATTGGTGTTGCTGCAAGAAATAACTGACCGGACATTCCTCCATCATTCCGCAATTGCCACGTAATCCTGTATTTTTAAGCCGTGAGCACTAGTTCCCCCGCGCCAGAGGTTATGCAATCACCTAAACGTGCTGCCTTTGATTTGGATTTAGTTAGCAATAATCCAGGCGGTTGGGCTGGTTGGCGGGGACCATTGAGCGTTACGGCGCTTGCGGCGCTTATTCGCCTGCCATATTTAGGGCAACCTAAAGCAATAATTTTTGATGAAACTTATTATGTAAAAGATTCCCTCTCGCTTTTGAATTTCGGCTACGAAAGAAAAGTTATTGATAATGCTGATGCAGCGCTGTTAGCAAGCGACGGCGTAAATTATCAAAGTATTTTCACTGATGCGGCTTCATATGTAGTACATCCACCCGTAGGAAAATGGATTATTGCAAGTGGTGAATCTATTTTTGGTGCCACGCCATTTGGGTGGCGAATTGCGGTCGCAATTTTGGGAATTCTAAGTGTTTTGCTGACGGCTCGAATAGCTCGAAGATTGACTAACTCAAATGCCATCGGAACTATTGCTGGACTCTTGCTGGCACTAGATGGCTTGCACATTGCGATGAGCCGCACAGCTCTACTCGATACTTCGCTTTCATTTTTTGTGCTGTCCGCTTTTGGATTTTTGATTATTGATAGAGACAACGCAAATTCCAGCGGAAGTAAAATTTGGCGCTGGGCTATGGTGTTGGCTCTTGGCTTGGCTTGCGCAACAAAATGGAGTGGCCTCTACTTCGCAGCTGCATTTGGAATCTTGATGCTGGTTTGGGATTACGAGCGAAGAAGTAAAAATCTGGAACGGCTAACAAGCTGGCTCACTAAAGATTTTCTGCCTGCTTTACTGATGCCCATTTTGGCACTCGGTGTTTACTTGGCAACTTGGTATGGCTGGCTAACAACATCCGGTGGTTGGAATCGTAATTGGGCTGCGGGCGAATCTACTAAATCTTGGTTGCCTGATTCACTTGCGAGCTTGCTGCACTACCACCAAGAAATGTTGGGCTTTCATACCAACTTAGTTACTCCCCATAGTTATTCAGCAAGTGCCTGGACTTGGCCATTAATGATTAGGCCAACAAGTTTCTTTTATGAAACCCAACCAACTTGTGGCAGCGCCAGTTGCTCGCAAGAAGTGATCCCGCTTGGCAATCCAATCATCTGGTGGGGCGGCATTATTGCCATTGCTTTTGTTATCTATCTAGCTGTTGCCCGTCGCCACAGCGCTGCTCTTCCAATTGCCGTAGCGTTTGGCGCTGGTTGGGTACCTTGGCTTTTTTTCCCCGAACGAACAGTGTTTACGTTTTATTCAGTCGCGTTTATTCCTTACACCGTGATGGCGCTGGCGCTGGCTCTTTATTTAGTTAGTCAAAAAGTTTCTAGTAGGCGGCCGGTTTTCTGGCGCTGGCCAATCACGACATTTATCGCGGTTGCTGCTGCGTTAACTATTTTCTTTTATCCAATTCTGACTGGTCATTCAATTTCAAATGAAATGTGGCAGCTACGCATGTGGACATCCAGCTGGATTTAGTTATCTTGCGAACGGAAAGAGCGAAGTCGCAAACTGTTAGTAACTACGAAAACACTTGAAAATGCCATAGCTCCGGCAGCTATTACAGGTCCTAGCAGGCCAAACATTGCAAGCGGGATCGCTGCAACGTTATAAGCAAAGGCCCAAAATAGATTTAGTTTGATGGTACGCATTGTGGCTCTAGATAAATCAATTGCATCTACTGCGGCAGCCATAGTGGAACGTAACAAAACTATGTCGGAAGAACTTGCTGCGACGTCAGCGCCTGACCCCATAGCCAAACTTAAATGAGCTTTAGCTAGGGCAGCTGCGTCATTTATGCCATCGCCAATCATGGCAACAACTTGGCCAGCTTCCTGCTGCTTAGTAACTAACTCAAGTTTTTCGGCAGGCGAGCTGCTTGAAAAATAGTCAGTAATTCCAAGCTCACGACAAACTTTTGAAACCGCGCCTTCGTTATCGCCAGAGGCAACGATTGGTTTGATATTTAACTTGCGCAAGTGGGCTAATGCTGAAATTGAAGTTTCATCAAGGGCGTCTGCGACTGCAATCACTGCAATTGTTTGTGAATTTTTCGCAACCACGACCACGCTGTCTCCGCGGGCTGCAAATTCCTGGGCAGCTTGGGACAACTCCCCTGGCGGTGTGGTTAGCCAAGAAACGGATCCGAGCGCGCATAGTTCACCATTTACTAAACCTTGAACTCCAGAACCACTAATTGTTTTTACATCCTGGGCAGTTACGGCAATAGTTTCCAAGCTACGAGCGTGTAGGCGCAAACTCGTTGCAATCGGGTGGGTGGAGCCAGACTCCAGCGCATCCACTATCTGCCATAACTCTTCTTGCGCGATGGTAGTTACTACCTCAACCACACTCATTTTGCCTTGCGTTAACGTGCCAGTTTTATCCATGATTATGACGTTTACTTTTTGACTGGATTCAATGGCATGTGGTCCGCGAATTAAAATTCCTAATTGCGCCCCACGTCCAGTTCCCACAAGCAGCGCTGTTGGTGTTGCCAGTCCTAGCGCGCAAGGACAAGCAATCACTAAGACTGCGATTCCGGCTGTGATTGCCATCGCAGAATCTTGCGCAACTAACCACCACGTGAGTGAAGTACCCAGCGCCAGCAACACAACAATCGGCACAAAAATTTCAGAAACGCGATCTACTAAACGAGTTACTTGGGCTTTTCCAGTTTGGGCTTGATGAACCAGTCGCGAAATTCCCGACAAAACTGTGTCTTTGCCAACTGCTTTAGCTTGGATAGTTAGGGCACTGTCTAGTAAAACGGTGGCGCCAATTACTTCATCACCAACAGTTACTGCAACTGGAATTGATTCGCCCGTAATCATCGACTTATCAACGTGCCCAGATCCCTCGAGCACGATTGCATCAACTGGGATTTGCGAGCCTGCTGGCACATAAACGACGTCACCAACAACTACATCTTCGATTGCTGTTGTTATTTGCACGCCATCACGGATAACCAAAGCAGACTTTGGATTTAACGTTGCTAAATTTTCAATCGCTTTTTGAGACTGCAGCCGGGCTCGGTGTTCTAAATATTTTCCAAGAAGTACCAAAGTTGTAACTGCAGCGGAAACTTCAAAGTACAACTCAGGATGAACGCCATGTCCGCGGGTGGGAATAAGTTTGGCGCTCATTGTTGCGCCCATATCGCCGGCAGGCGTGAACACAACGGCCCACAAGGACCAGGTGTAGGAGACGATCACGCCCAGACTTACCAAAGTATCCATAGTGACCGCGCGATGAATCAGATTTAAATATGCTGCGCGATGAAACGGCCAAGCCGCCCAGGTGGCTACGGGGGTAGCAAGAGCTAAGCAAACCCATTGCCAACCATCGAATTGAAAAGCAGTGACCATAGAAATAGCCATTAATGGAATAGTTAGTACCGCTCCAAAAATTAGCCGATTTTGAAATTCTCGAAGTCCATAAAGTTCGATTGCCTTGCCAGCCACTGCTGCGGTGTAACCCGTCTTTTCAATTGCCGAGACTAGTTCCTCATCAGTGACGTTTGGTTCAACTTCGGCAAACGCAACACCAGTTGCGTAATTCACTGTGGCGCTCACGCCAGAAACTTTTTCTAAGGCTTTTTCTACTCGCCGTGAACACGAGGCGCAGGTCATCCCGCCGACGCTTAGTTCAACGCTGCGTACTGGCATTAGCTTTTAACGAGCTCGTATCCTGCTTCGTCAATGGCTGCGGCAACTTTTGCCTCATCGAGTTGGGTATCGGAGGTAACGGCGACTTGTCCCGCCTCCAGATCAACGTCAACAGCAGTGACACTTGGTAGCAGAGAGAGTTCCATGGTTACTGCAGATACGCAGTGGCCACACGTCATTCCAGCAACTTTGTAAGTGGCTAGCATTTCAAACCCCTTTCCAAGTTAATTCTAACTCGGAAAAAACTATTCGTTCACAGCGCGCTTTATTGCTACATCTGGGTAAGTTTGCGCCGCTGCGATTGCGGCTTTGCGCGCTTTTTCCATAGCGATTGCGCGCGCTTCTTCCAAGCGTTTTTGGGATTCTTGAATTCTGGCTGCGCGCTGGGTTCGCAATAATTCTGCTTGTTCAACCATGTCTTGCCCGGTCCACGGTTTTTGGGAATCAAGCACGCGCGCATATTGCGTGGCCTTAGCAGCATTCACATAAGAAGGCATTGGCGTCTCAATCGGCTGCCACTTACGCGTAGTTTCGGTAACTGTATTGCTAAGCGCAACAATGTCTGTAGCTTGCACGGGCGCAGCAGGCTTAGTTAATGGCGTCGAATCATTCTGGGAATTGTTAGCGCGAACTCGGCGCACTGTCTTATTCGCATTTTGCGCAGCTGCAAAGCCAAACACTGTCGCTAATAGAATTGGCGCAACAATCCAGAACATTGAAATTTTCCCAGCGGCGCCAAGCACGAGTGTTGCAACTAATGCGCTTGCTATTACCATCGCAACTCTGCGCCTGCGGACAAAACCAAGTTGGCGAGCTGACATTGGTTCGCGCTGTTGCCAATGCCAAGTGCGTTGAATTACCTCGGCTTCGATTAATTCATTTTTGACGAGTTTTTGATCGTGCCGCTTAAGCCAGATTGGAAGCAAGACTACGGCCCACATCACAATAACTATTAGATATAACAACCCGGTCATGATTCTTTACGGTACGGGTTAACTGCCAATATCTTGCGGATCTAAAGGTTAATCAGGCTTTCGTGTCGCGTGACTTAATTAAATTCGTAAGTACGCCACCAGGGACCACGCCTGGATTCATCACGTAGACATTGTGATCGCGCCAAGCATTATTGATATGCAAAAAAGCTGGGCGAATACCTTCAAAGCCGTATCCCAAACGCACCGCTAATCGGTTACTTGGGATGTTCTCTGGCCGAATGGCAATCTCAATTCGATGCAACTTTAGGTTTTCCAATAAATGGTCAGTTACTAACGCGGCGGCAGTAGTCATAACTCCCTTGCCGGCGGCGCCTTTATCTATCCAGTAGCCAAAGTGGCAACCACGCAATGAACCGTAGGTTATGTCCGATACGTTGATTTGCCCAACGAAGACCCCTTGATACTCAACAACAAATGGCATAGTGCGCCCGGCACGCGCTTCGGCCAGCATCTGACGAGCGCTTTGTCTGAAAGTGGGTGGTGGCTCCACTGCCGGCATCGGCGAAGTGGCTTCCCATTGGGCTAACCAGTCCTGATTACTCGCGCGAAGTTGCTGCCAACGTTTGGCGTCTCGCACCCGAAGTGGGCGCAGTCTGACTTCATCATGACGAAGTGTTACTGGCCAAGCTTTGCTCATTCGTCTCCCAGGGATTCAAGCTGCAAAACCTTAACTGTTTCACCTGCATTCACGCGACTGGTGTTTGCTGGGACGATGATTAACGAGTCTGCCGTTCCAAGGCCGGCCAGCGGATGTTCCGCACTATTTTCTACGGAGCGAACAGTGCTCACCCCACCTGAGCGCGAAGTGTGAGCGCGGATATAGCGCGCATCATCACCAGCACCTTCGACAGTGTTCTCAAGTCTGGCTTCAATAGTTCGGTAATGAATTTTGCTATGTCCCATAAGCCTGCGAAGTAGCGGACGAACAAAAATATCGAATGATAAAAGTGAGGCGATTGGGTTGCCTGGTAATACAAAAATCGGAATTGAATCAGGTCCAATTTCGCCAAAACCTTGCGCGCCGCCAGGGGTCATATTCACGCGCGCGATTTCAACTCGACCGAGCTCGCGTAGCACGCTGGTCAACATGTCATAGTCACCGGAATTCATGCCACATGCCGTGATAATTACATCAGCTCGCACTAACTGATCTTCGATGGTGGAACGAATCAAATCGGGATCACTTTGTAGTGGCCCAACGCGAAAAGTCATTGCCCCGGCCGCCGTTGCAGCCGCAGTAAGCGCAATGCCGTTTACATCTGGGTGTAAATCTTCTGGCGTTCCAGGGTCAGCAAGATCGCTACCAACTGTCACAATCACAACTCGAGGTTTTGGATGCACCCAAATCTGACCTAAATTTTCGCCAGCTAATAGTGCAATGTGGCGAGCGCCGATTGCTGTGCCTTTTGCAATCAATACATGCTCAGTGTCGTCTTCGACAATTGTTACGTCTTGCGCAAGTACGCAACCAACAGATCCAAGTAATCCGACTTCAAGTGATTCCAGTGGGAGGGCGTTCGCTAATACAGTTTCTAGGTGCAGCGCAGTAGAGCGCATTAGCTATCCCCTGCCAAGTAACTGGTGAGCCAAGCGCGAAGGTCAGGACCAAGATCTTCCCGATCAAGTGCCAGAGATACCACACTCTTTAGATAAGAAAGTTTGTCGCCAGTGTCATATCTTTTGCCACGGAAAATTACTGCGTGAACGCCACCGCCGGATTCGGCGGGCAAATCAATTAAGTCAGCCAATGCGTCAGTGAGTTGGATCTCGCCTCCACGACCAGGAGCTAAGTTTTCTAACAAACTAAAAATTGCTGGATCAATTACGTAGCGACCAATAACCGCCAAATTGCTTGGAGCAGTTCCTGCTGTGGGCTTCTCCACTAACTCAGTAACCCGCACGACATCAGGATTGTCAGTAGGTGTTACTGCAGCGCAACCATACAAATGGATCTGATCCGCAGGAACTTCCATTAGCGCCAAAATACTGCCGCCATGTTTTTGTTGCGCGGCAAACATATCTGGCAGAACCGGAGTGCGGGCATCAACTAAGTCATCACCGAGTAAAACTGCAAATGCTTCACCGCCGACGTGTTCCTTAGCCATACTTACTGCGTGACCCAGTCCCATCGGAACACCTTGGCGCACATAATGCATCGCAGCTAAGTCAGCCAGTTCAGTAATTTCAGTTTGCGCCTTTGTCGCGCCACGCTCGGCAAGAGTTCGTTCCAAGCTGGGTGATCGATCAAAGTGATTTTCTAATGAATCCTTATTGCGTCCCGTTACAAAGAGCACGTCATGGATTCCAGCAGCCACAGCTTCTTCAACTACATACTGAATTGCGGGTTTATCGACAACAGGCAGCATTTCTTTCGGGGTTGCTTTTGTCGCAGGTAAAAACCGAGTGCCCAACCCAGCCACTGGAATTACGGCTTTTTTGATACTGCCCCGGTTGCTCATACCTCGACTTTACTAGCAATACGGTTGAGGTATGGCAAGGCAATCAAAGGACACAGTTCGCGCGCAGTCGCTAGCTTCGCGTGAGGCACGAGCAGAAAGCGCGATTGCCTTAGCGGGGGAGACGATCGCTGCGCATGAGTGGAACCAGCTTTGCACAGGTGAACTTGTAACTTGTTTCGTTTCCATGGCAACTGAGCCGCCAACTGCGCAGCTACGCAAACAACTCAGCGCTCTTGGTAAATCTGTAGCGCTGCCAATCATGAAACCAGGTCGAACTCTGGCTTGGGGTTTTGATGGATTGTCATTGGAAAAAAATTCCTATGGAATTCTTGAGCCAGCAAGTTCTGACATTGATCTCAATACCGCCAGTGCGATCATTATTCCCGCACTTCGCGTTGGTCTCGATGGATCGCGACTTGGCCGGGGCGCTGGATATTACGATCGCGCTTTAGCGAACCTAGCCGCAAATAAAGATGGTGGTCCGCGCCGAATCTGCCTAGTTTTTGATGACGAAGTTGACGAGTCTGTGCCCGCCGAACCCCATGATGCGCCAATTGACGTAATTGTTACGCCGACTCGGATAATCGAGATTAACTAAAAATAATTCTTCCAATAATAATTCCTGTGCCACCAGCAGCTAGGCCACCAGCAAGTAACGCAACTGTGTAATTAAATGCAGCTCGATATGCTTTCGAAGTTAACCTGCGATGTAACTGCAAACTAACACCACTAAATGTTGTCAGGGCGCCGCAAAATCCAATTCCTAAAATAATTTGAGACTCTCCCGGTAGCGCCAGAACTAGTCCTAACAAAAATGCGCCAGCAATGTTTACGATAAGAGTTGCTCTGGGAAACGCCGATGGTCCAACAGCGGGGAAGTAATACTCCATTGCGTACCGAATGAATCCGCCCAGGGCTGCAAGTAAAACAATCGACAACAGATTCATCGGCGCGCACCGAGCAAGCTTCCGATGTGAGTTGCTGCTAATCCAACAG
>JASJMK010000057.1:0-4760 GCA_037619625.1 Actinomycetes bacterium | reverse complement strand
TAGAGCCGCAAATGCGCTCCTTGCTGGTGAAACTGCAGAGCAAGTTGCTGCGAATTTCCCGGAGGTTAGTTTCGCTTGGGCGGTTCTTGCTGACAAAGCTTGGAATGAAAAGCGCGTAATTGATTCCTATGCGTTTGCGCGCGTTGGATACCACCGAGGCCTGGACTCACTTCGCAAGAATGGCTGGAAAGGGTTTGGGCCAGTGCCATGGAGTCACGAGCCAAACCAAGGTTTTCTGCGCTGTCTAAACGCTTTAGCACGAGGCGCAAATGCAATTGGGGAAAGCGCAGAAGCTAATCGTTGTGCACAGTTTTTAACGGACTGCGACCCCGCTGCCACGCAAGCTCTAGCCGAGTAAAGAACTTCCAAAAATAAGGACTAGCCTTATCTAGGTTCATCGAGATGTAAGGAGGAATTGCCATGCCTGCCATAGTGCTAGTTGGTGCTCAATGGGGAGACGAAGGTAAGGGTAAAGCAACCGATCTGCTTGGCAGTCGAGTTGACTACTGCGTTCGGTATCAAGGTGGAAATAACGCAGGTCACACCGTTGTTATCGGTGACCGGAAATTTGCCTTGCATTTGCTTCCAAGTGGAATCCTGACGCCAGAAGTTATTCCGGTAATTGGCAACGGAGTCGTCATTGATGTGGCGGTTTTATTCGAAGAAATTGATGGCCTAGAAGCGCAAGGAATTAACACCTCGAACCTATTAATCAGTGCTAATGCGCATTTGATCACGCCGTACCACGTAACACTAGATAAAGTTACCGAGCGCTTTTTGGGTAACTCTAAAATCGGCACCACTGGACGAGGAATTGGCCCATCGTATGCTGACAAGACTTCTCGCCTTGGTATCCGAGTCCAAGACCTTTTTGATGAAAAAATCTTACGCGCCAAAATCGAAGGATCTTTGCTGAGCAAGAATCAGGTTTTGGTAAAAGTATTCAACCGACGTGCAGTGACTGTTGACGAAGTAGTGGAAAATCTGATGCAGCATGCAGAGCGTTTGCAACCATATGTTGCAGACACTTCATTGCTATTGAATCGCGCATTAGCGGAAAACAAAGTCGTGCTACTTGAGGGTGGACAAGGAACGCTTCTTGATGTTGACCATGGCACTTACCCGTTTGTAACTTCAAGTAACCCGACTGCGGGTGGCGCGTGCGCTGGCTCTGGAATTGGGCCGACAAAAATCACAGGGGTAGTTGGAATCTTGAAGGCTTACACAACACGTGTGGGTTCTGGACCTTTCCCAACGGAGCTACTTGATGAAGATGGCGAAAAACTTCGCACTATTGGTGGCGAACGCGGTGTAACAACGGGTCGCCCCCGTCGTTGTGGTTGGTTCGACGCGCCAATTGCCCGCTATGCAACGCGCATCAATGGATTAACAGATATCTTCTTAACCAAGCTTGACGTGCTTACCGGCTGGGAAAAGATTCCAGTTTGTGTTGCATACGACATTGATGGAAAACGATCCGAAGAACTGCCAATGACTCAGACTGAGTTCCATCACGCCAAGCCGATTTATGAAATGTTGCCTGGTTGGTCAGAAGATATCAGTGGTGCAAAAACCATGGAAGATCTTCCAGCCAATGCTCGGGCATACATCAAGTACTTAGAGGAAATAAGTGGCACGCCAATCTCTGCCGTCGGCGTTGGTCAAGATCGCAATGCAACCATCAGCATCAACGATTTACTACGCAAGTAAATTGTGAAGATTTATTCCACTCCAAATCAGTTCGGTGATCCGATTGGACTTCCGGTAGGTGAAGTTAGTAAGCCGGGACTTCCAGATGATTCGGTCAAACTATCTGGTCACTATTGTTATTTAGAAGTTTTAGATGTCGATAAGCATGCAGCAGATCTTTATTCGGTTTACGCACTTGATACCGAAGGTCGACTTTGGACTTACATGCCGCAGGGGCCATTTAGCAACGAGGCAGAATATCGCACTTGGGTTGAAGGCGTTCAACACAAAGCTGATCCATTCTTTTATGCAATTATTGATAGCGAATCCAACAAAGCAGTAGGCGTAGCTTCCTATCTCAGAGTCGATCCAAATAACTACTCAATTGAAGTTGGTTGGATTACTTACTCACCAGTGATTCAGCAAAAGCCGATTGCTACTGAATCTATGTACCTGATGATGAAAAATGCATTTGACTTGGGATATCGCAGGTATGAATGGAAGTGCAATGCCCACAATATTCCTTCAATCAATGCTGCGATGCGACTTGGCATGTCGTTTGAAGGCCTATTTCGCCAGATGACAATCGTTAAAAAACAGAACCGAGATACTGCCTGGTTCGCCATTCTTGATCGGGATTGGCCGGTTGCCCAGGATGCTTTTGTTGCCTGGCTACACCCAGACAACTTCGACGCTGCGGGACAACAGAAATTGCGGCTATCGGACTTGACTGCACCAATTGTTGAGTCCCGCTGGCCAAACTTGAATTTGGATGTCCAGCGCTAAGCGGATTTATCATTAAAGTTCGCCAGGTCAATGCCACGGGCGTAACATTGGCTAGACCACTTGGTAAGAGGAGTTGCTAAACCATGGAAGCCAATACAGCCCGCGGCAAGGAAGTTTACGACCTAGACCGCAATCACGTTTTTCATTCGTGGAGCGCACAAGGCGCACTAAATCCAATGCTGATTCAGGGTGGTGAAGGTTCATACGTTTGGGATTATGACGGTAATCGCTACTTAGACTTCTCAAGCCAACTTGTGAACGTAAACATTGGCCACCAACATCCAAAAGTCGTCAAGGCAATTCAAGAGCAAGCTGGCAAGCTAACAACAATCGCACCGCAACATGCAAACGACATGCGCGGCGAAGCAGCTAAGCGTATTGCTGACCTTGCACCTGACCACATGAACAAAGTTTTCTTCACCAATGGTGGCGCTGACGCCGTTGAAAATGCAATCCGCATGGCTCGCATTCACACCCGCAAACATAAAGTACTTTCGTTTTACCGGTCTTACCATGGCAACACTGGTTCAGCGATAAATGCAACAGGTGATCCACGTCGTTGGCCAAATGAATTTTCGGCAGGTCACGTTCACTTCTTTGGTCCGCACCTTTACCGAACAAGTTTTTGGTCACAAACGCAGGAACAAGAATCAGAACGAGCACTTGCTCACTTGGCAGAAGTTATTAAATATGAAGGACCAAACACCATTGGTTCTATCATCATCGAAACTGTCGTTGGAACTGCCGGCGTACTAATTCCACCACCGGGTTATCTTGAAGGTGTGCGCAAGCTTTGTGATGACAACAACATCATGTTGATTCTTGATGAAGTTATGGCCGGCTTTGGTCGAACTGGTGAGTGGTTCGCTTTTGATGCATTTGACGTAAAGCCAGATCTGTTTGTATTTGCCAAGGGATCCAACAGTGGTTACGTCCCAGTTGGTGGCGTAGTTATAAGTGATGACATTGCAGCAACATTTGATGCCCAAGTATTCCCAGGCGGATTAACTTATTCGGGGCATCCACTTGCAACAGCGTCGATCGTGGCAACTATCGATGTCATGAAAGAAGAGAAAATAGTCGAGAATGCCAAGCACATTGGTGAAACGATTCTTGGTCCAGGTCTAAAAGAATTAGCAGATCGCCACAAGATCATCGGCGAGGCTCGTGGCAAGGGTGTTTTCTGGGCCCTTGACTTAGTCACTGATCGCGATACTAAAGAAATGGTCGCTCCTTACGGTGGAACTTCGCCAGTTATGGCAGAACTTGTTGCCTCATGTAAGAAGAATGGCTTGATGCCATTTACTAACTACAACCGACTGCACGTAGTGCCACCATGCAACGTGAGTGAAACTGAAGCCAAAGAAGGTCTAGCCATTCTGGATGAAGTTTTTGCCGGTCTAGGAAAGTTTTACACTGGAAAGTAAGTCTTAAGAGAGAAATCCCAAGCCTGAATGAAAATTCAAGCTTGGGATTTTCTTTCATATGGCCGTTAGCAATAGGCTTAGGAAAGTGTTAATCCTGGTTATAGGTCAAGGTGCAAGAGAGCACGCCATAACACAATCTCTGCTGCGCGATCCTGATGTGCAAGTAATTTGTGCGCCAGGAAATCCCGGAATTGCACAAATTACCCAAATCGCGGCGGTTGACGCTACTGACACGAATTCCATTGTCGACTTAGCAAAAAAACTCAAACCAGATCTAGTTGTTATTGGTCCAGAAGCACCTTTAGTAGCTGGCGTATCTGATGAGTTAACTCAAGCTGGATTTTTAGTCTTTGGTCCAAGTAAATCTGCTGCACAACTTGAAGGCAGCAAAGCTTTTTCAAAAGAAATCATGAATGCTGCGGGCGTACCAACTGCGATGAGTTTTTACTGCACCACAAAATCTGAAGTGGAATCAGCACTGCAAGAATTTGGCGCACCGTATGTTGTCAAGGATGACGGTTTAGCTGCAGGCAAAGGTGTGGTTGTCACCGCAGATAGGACTGAGGCGTTAAATCATGCGCTTAGGTGTATCGAAAGTCGCGATGGTGGGGCCGTTGTAATCGAGGAGTTTTTAGAAGGCCCAGAAGTTAGCTTGTTTGGTGTTAGTGATGGCACCACAGTTATTGCGCTGACTCCAGCCCAAGACTTCAAACGTGCTGGTGACAATGATGCTGGCCCAAACACTGGTGGCATGGGAGCGTACTCACCACTTCCTTGGGCACCAAAAGATTTCGTTGCTGATGTAACCAAAACTGTTTTGCAGCCGATGATTGCTGAGATGAATCGTCGGGGTACGCC
>JASJMK010000056.1:0-7044 GCA_037619625.1 Actinomycetes bacterium | reverse complement strand
GTTACCAAGACCATAAAGATCTTGGAATTGAACTCAGCTAGTTTCACGCTCCCCAGTTTGAGTACCTCCGGGTCTTCTTCAACTGGTACGTCATGGAGTCGATGTGGCTCAGGCCAAAGCGTCATTCTGCTGCACGGTGTCGGAATGAATAAAAATGTTTGGGCGCCTCAAGTTAATGATCTTTGTGAAGATTTTGATGTTTTAGTTTTTGACATGTGGGGACATGGTGAAAGCGTCTTACCTAATCGAAAACTAAAGCTTGAAGATTACACCGAGCAATTAATTGCCTTGTTGGATGAATTAGAGATTGAACCAGCACACATCGTTGGGCATTCGATGGGCGCCCTTATCGCAATTGATTACGCTCTTGCCCATAGGTGCCAGAGCGTGAGCGCGCTAAATGCAGTATTTATGCGGACACCAGATCAAAGCGCGGCAGTTCGTGATCGTGCCGCACAATTATCTGCTGGCGGAGTTGGTGTGAATCTCGAAGAAACTTTGCAGCGCTGGTTTGGTGCACCTAGTGAACTTCAATATATCGAAGCCGCGAGCCTGGCACGCGAATTATTACTGGCAGTTAAGCCAGAAGGATATGCAATGGCTTATGAAGTTTTTGCATCTTCGGACTCAGTTCATGCGAGCCACTTAGGTGAACTAAAAGTTCCATCCCTTTTCTTTACTGCTGACGGAGATCCAAATTCAACTCCTGCCATGAGCCAGGCAATGGCCGATTTGGCGCCAAACGGAACGGTAAAAGTCCTTACTGGACATCGACATATGATGACTTTGACAGCGCCAGCATTAGTTAGTGAGTCATTGCGCACATTCTTTAATTCTGCCCCCCAGTTAGCTTTAAAACAGTGAGGATTAAGTCATGAAGTTTTCGCTATTTGCTCACATTGAGCGCTACGACGAATCGGTTTCTCATAAGCAGTTGCTCGATGAACTCACGGAATTCACTTTGCTTGCTGAAGCTGGCGGAATGGAAACTATTTGGATTGGCGAGCACCATGGCATGGAGTACACAGTTGCGCCAAATCCATTTATTAACTTGGCCTACTTGGCAGCAAAAACCACGACAATTCGTCTCGGAACTGGAAATGTTATCGCGCCGTTTTGGCATCCAATTCGGTTAGCGGGCGAAACTGCGCTTTGTGATGTGACAAGTAATGGGCGCGTGGATCTTGGTATTGCGCGTGGGGCTTACATGTTTGAATATGAACGCCTTATGCCAGGACTCGATGCCATGGAAGCTGGCTTGCGGATGCGCGAACTGGTCCCGGCTGTGCAGCAATTATTGATTGGCAATTACACCCACGACGGTGACTACTGGAAATTCCCAGAAACTACTGCTGTCCCCCGCGCTATTCAAAATCCAGTTCCAATCTGGATTGCAGCGCGCGATCCGCACACCCATGATTTTGCAGTTGCTAATGGTTGCAACGTTCAGGTCACACCGCTTTCAAGTGGCGACGGCGAAGTTCAAGTTCTGATGGACAAATTCAATACTGCATGCGCGGCGCATCCAGAACTTCCTCGGCCAAAGTTGATGCTGCTCATGCATACCTACGTGGCTAAAACCGAAGAAGAGCTTGTTAAGGGCTCAGCGGCGCTACAGAAATTCTTTCTTTACTTTGGCAAATGGTTTAAAGCAGAAGCACCAATTAAGGATGGCTTTATTGAACCCATAACCCAGGCTGAAATCGATGCGCAACCCAACTTGTCCGTTGAAAATATGCGTAAGAATTGCTTAGTTGGAACCCCAGCAGAAGTAATTGCGCGCCTGAAGTCTTATGAAGAAATGGGTTACAACCAATTCAGCATCTGGCTAGACAGCGCCATGACTTATGAACAAAAACGTGACAACCTTAAGTTGTTTATCGATGAAGTAATGCCGGCCTTCGCGTAAGCGAGATTTGCGATTACCTAAGGGGTAGAAATGGCACTTGAGGTTTTTCAGCACTATATAGATGGTGCGTTTGAAGATGCTTCCGAAACTTTTGAAAGCCTTGACCCAGCAACGGGCTTGGCTTGGGCGCAAATGCCGATGGCCAATGAAGTTGATGTGGATCGCGCTGTTACGGCTGCGCATGTGGCGTTCACAACGGGAGTGTGGCCCACACTTAATGCCAGCGCACGGGGAAAGTTACTTTACAAATTAGCCGACTTAATGGCAGCCGATGCGGATGTCCTGGCTGCATTAGAGACCAAAGACACCGGGAAGATCCGCCGCGAAACTCGCGCGGTCATTATGTACATATCTGAGTACTACCGATACTTCGCTGGTTTGGCCGATAAGTTACAGGGCGCTCACTTTGATGTTGATAAGCCAAACATGGAGGCCTATACCCGCCGGGAACCAATCGGAGTAGTCGCGGCCATTGTTCCGTGGAATTCTCAAATGTTTTTATCCGCGGTAAAACTTGCGCCAGCACTTGCCGCGGGTTGCACGCTCGTGCTCAAAGCCTCCGAAGATGGTCCTGCTCCCCTGTTGCATTTTGCAAAACTGGTTGATCAAGCGGGATTCCCGCCTGGTGTTGTCAACATCATCACTGGGATGGGGCAATCATGTGGCAAAGCCTTGACAAGCCATCCCCTGGTTTCCCGAATTGCATTTACTGGTGGTCCAAGTACCGCTAAAGAAATCGTCACTAACTCTGCTAATAATTTAGCAGTCGTTTCCCTCGAACTTGGTGGCAAGTCACCAGTAATAGTTTTTGAAGATGCTGATCTAGAGAGCGCGGCAAACGCAATTGTCTCTGGCATCTTTGCGGCCACTGGCCAAAGTTGCGTTGCTGGTTCTCGGTTGTTAGTTCAGGAAAATATCCACGAAAAACTTATGGAAATCTTGGTTGCAAAAGCTAAGCGAATCAAAATCGGAGACCCACAGGATCTAGAAACTGAAATGGGACCACTTGCAACTAAGCGACAACTAATTCATGTTCAAGACGTCGTAGATCGCAGCGTTGCACAAGGCGCCAAATTAATTACTGGTGGCAAGAGTCCGGCAGGTTTTGCAACTGGCTTTTATTACGAACCAACCATATTGGATTGTGAAGAGCCAGTTATTGCCTGTGTTCAGGAAGAAATCTTTGGTCCAGTACTTAGTGTCATGAAGTTTCGGGATGATGCTCAAGCGCTAGCAATGGCAAATGACAGCGAATACGGTTTAGCTTCTGGGGTGTTTACCAAAGACATTGGCCGCGCGCATCGCTTCGTTCGTTCACTTCGAGCCGGCATAGTTTGGGTTAATACTTATCGCATGATTTCGCCAATGGTTCCATTTGGTGGTTATGGCCAAAGTGGCACTGGGCGCGAAGCTGGCGCCGAATCAATCCTGGATTACACCCGAACAAAATCTGTTTGGATTAACACCAGTGAAGAACCAATCAGCGATCCATTCATTATGCGCTAGTTAATGGTGAAGTCTTTATCGTCTTCACTTACTAAGCTGCCGTCTTCAGCTGACAAATCAAAAACTCGAATTGTATATTTCCCAGGAGTTAACTCGCCCAAGTTAATTTTCCAGGCAGATCGATCAGGGCAAGCTAATGCGGCAGTCGTTGCGCCAGAATCAATAGTTTTCTTGTTTTGTACAAGTTCCCAGGAAACATTTGCTTCAAAAGTGCAAGCCATGCCCGTGATGAGAACTGGACTTGTAACATCACTTCGATCCAGCTGATCTATTCCAACACTGGCTAAAACGTCATAGGAAAACCCTGGGACAAAAGTTTCGGTGGCATCAACATTTCCTGCCAAAGTTTCAACGCTTTGGCCATCTACCGTTAGTTTCACAGATGTAACGGTTGGATCATTGGCCGTTAGGGTCCAAATGATTTGATCTATCGCGCGCTGCTCCGCTTCGGGGCCGACATCAAAACGCCCCAACGATAAGTCAACAGTTGCAACCCCGCCCTCGCGCGTTAAGCCAAGAACTTTGCTGCCCGATTTCCATAGAGTTTTGTGATCACCATCAAAGGGCGGTAACTGCCCAGTAATCAACATGGTTAATGCATTTAGTCCCTTGTCCGTTCCCAGTTCATTTTCGGCAGTATCCACGGTTTGCACTTCTTTATACAGACGAAGTCCACGAGCAGTCTCTGCTACGAAATAAAAGGTGTAATCCTGCAAAGCGGGTGGCGGCGTAGCTTCGGGGATCGAGGATGATGCGCTGGGTGTGGCTGAGGATATCTGTGTGCTGGTAGACGAACAAGCGGATAACGCTAATGAAGTAATTGCGATAAAAGTGACAGAGGCTAGCGGTGAATTTGTTATCGGTTTCCTCACGAGAACAGCCTAACCTGTGGCATATTTGCGATTACTGGGTACTGAAATAGACTTCCCTGCATAGCAAACACGGATGTTTGGAGCTTGGAAGTTATGGCGGAATTAGTTTTTTTCACCGGCACCATGGATTGTGGTAAATCCACATTGGCTGCCCAAGTGAACTACACCCATGCCAGTCGAGGTCGCCGTGGAATGGTGTTCACGCGAAATGACCGCGCCGGTACCGGTGTACTTTCTAGTCGTCTTGGCCTAGAAGTTCCGGCAATTGAAGTAACAGATGAAACTGACTTTTTTGAAGTTGCACTTTCAGAGAATTCAAACTCAAATCCAATGGAATTCTTTATTTGTGACGAATCACAGTTTTATACTCGTATCCAAATTGATCAATTAGCTCACGTTGTTGATGATTTAGATATCGATGTATTTGCGTTTGGAATTGCAAGTGATTTCAGAACTGAACTATTTCCAGGATCTGCCAGACTTTTTGAACTTGCTGATCGAATTCAGGTGCTGCAAGTTGAGGCATTGTGCTGGTGTGGCCGCCGAGGAACTCATAATGCGCGAACTATCGATGGCGTAATGGTCACCGAAGGTGCGCAAGTTGCTGTTGGCGATACTGCGACAAGTTCAGGTTTAGTGAGTTACGAAGTTTTGTGCCGCCGGCACCACATGGCAGCAATGCCAATCAATCACGCAGCAGATTAGTCTTTTCTGGAGCGCGAAAAAATACCAACTAGGCCAAGTCCGGCAGCTGCTGCTGCGATTATCCGCTCAACTTTCAGATTGCCCTTTTCAGTTACAAAGAAACTGCTACCAAGGCCCATGCCTCGGGTGACTAGGTTCATTGGCTTTACGTACCTATTTAGGTCAGAAACCGTATTTGTCAGGTTTTCGCGGGTCGCGCTGATCTCTGCTGCGATTACTTTAGAATTTCGTTTTTTACCCATTTTGTGATCTCCTGACATGCCCTCAAGCCTACGAGTCAGTGGCCGTATCTCAGAATTGGTCTCGATATGCACATTCATCAGGGGTGGGTTATCCTTATTGCAAGTAGTTTGCAATAAGGAGTCACCATGCACATGCCTGACGGTTTGATAAATGCCCCAGTTTCAATCGGCGCCGCTGTGATAGCCGCAGGCGCCATCACCGTTGGTCTAAAGAAGTCCAAGGGCACACTTGATAGCCAGACCGCACCGCTTGCTGGACTTGTCGCAGTGTTTATCTTCGCTTTTCAAATGATGAATTTCCCGGTGGCCGCCGGAACAAGCGGCCACTTAATGGGTGGGGCCTTAGCGTCAATATTGGTTGGGCCATATGTTGCAATTTTGGTTATGACTGTTGTGGTGTCTCTGCAGGCCCTAGTTTTTGCTGATGGTGGTTTATCAGCACTTGGCTTAAATCTTTTAAACATGGGAATCGTGTCAATTGTAGTTAGCGCATTACTATTCGCTGGCCTGATGAAATTACTTCCAAAAACTCGAACTTCAATTATTGGAGTATCCGCTGTAGTCGCGTTCATGTCTGTTTTAGCTTCGGCTGGAGCTTTTGTTTTTGAATATTCTCTCGGTGGAAATGCAACTTACAACATTGCTTCAGTTTTGATTTCCGTAATGAGCGTGCATGTTCTCATTGGAATTGGTGAGGCCATCATTACTGGAATGACAATTGGCGCAATCTTGGCAACCCGCGCCGACTTAGTTTATGGCGCGCGTAAGTTCTTACCCGCTCACAAACTGTTGATAAAAGAATCCGTGGTTGCGTAACTTTGTCTAGTAAAAAACTATTTCTAATTGGTTTAATCGTTTCGTTCCTTGTGGCGGGATTTTTCAGTTTTTATGCATCTAGCCAACCTGATGGCTTGGAAAGAGCTACTGCAGAACAAGGAATAGGTGTGACTGTCATAGATTCTCCCAATGCTGATAGCGCTTTGGCCAACTATGGTGTTGCTGGTATCGAAAATCAGCGACTTTCGGGATTCCTGGGTGGCGCGATTGGAATTGCAGTAGTTGGAATTGCTGGTACTGGAATTTACTTTTGGGTGCGCACGCCAAAGTCTGGCGACATTAAGTGATCATTGATTCGCAACGCATCACTTTAGACACCAAAAGTGCACACGTACATGGACACGGTGTTGGGGATCATCTTTATGTTCACGAACATTCGATAGTGCATGATCTACCCGCCCAAGTAAAAGTTGTCGCAGCAATTGGCTTTATTTTTATAGTTGTTTTGACGCCAGTTCATGCGGTGTGGGCCTTCGCGCTTTATCTAACACTGATGTTTTTGGTTGTGGGATTGGCAAAACTTCATTTCCCTTTGGTACTCCGCCGAATGCTTATCGAGATTCCATTTGTAATCTTTGCTGTATTAATGCCGTTCTTCGGTTCTGCGCCAAGGATTGAAGTGCTTGGTATTTCGCTTTCCGAAGCTGGCTTATGGGCCGCATTTGGAATTTTGGCCAAAGGCACAATTGGCGTGGTTACTTCGATAACTTTGGCCGCCACAACCCGAGCCAGAGATCTACTACAAGGACTCGAAGCAATTCGGGTTCCTGCTGTGTTAATTCAAATTGCCACTTTTATGCTGCGGTATTCAGCGGTAGTTACAAACGATTTGGCTCGGATGAAGGTGGCCCGCGAATCGCGCGGATTTTCGGCTACTGGCATAAAGCATTGGAAAGTATTAGCGCACTCAGCGGGAGCGCTATTCATTCGATCCTATGAGCGTGGCGAACGAGTGCACTTGGCGATGCTAGCT
>JASJMK010000055.1:0-41436 GCA_037619625.1 Actinomycetes bacterium | reverse complement strand
GGGAACTGCCCGGGGCCCATGACGATGCGTTCAATGAGGTCCTTGCCATCCGCGGGCGCGCAGCGACGCACATGAATAGCGACACTGCCAGGCTTAATCTCGATATGAGCGCCGCCAATGTCGCTGCTCAGTTCAGTGCTTGCAGCGATGCACTGGTCCAAGAGTCGGCGCTGTTGCGAGTCGGGGGTGAATTCCTGGTCGATCTCGGCACCGTGACTTCCCACCAGGAGGATTTCACTTGGTAGCTGTGAAAGTGCCGCGACATCTCTAAGTGCTCGGCCGGATACAACGGCGACCGTGGTTGATGGGAGCAGGGACAGTTCCCGCAGGGCGACGACGGCATCTCCAAGTGGTCGAGCAAGCGATGGGTCATCAACTATCGGAGCAAGAGTGCCGTCATAGTCGCAGCAAATAAGCAGGTTGGGTGTTGCTGCCAGTTGGTTCAGAAAAATTTCATTTAGATTCACTCGCTTCGGCTCGGGTGCGTCATCGGCGCCCACCGCAATCGAGTGCAGGGTTCCCAAGAAGTCATTAGCCCAGGCACTCGAATCAGAGTCGAATACAACCTTTCGCATCCGGCGCATACGATTTCTCCGGTCCTCGTCATCCGTAAGCACAACTTCGCAGATGGCCTCTTCGAGGCCGAAGGTGTCGAACGGGTTGACGAGCCACGCATCAGTGAGTTGAGCTGCAGCACCCGTGAACTCGCTGAGGATCAAGGCCCCGGAGTCGTCATTGCGTGCGGCGATGTACTCCTTGCACACGAGATTCATTCCATCGCGGAGCGGGGTCACGAGCATCACGTCGGCGGCAAGGTAGAGCGCCACCAATTCCTCGCGCTCCAAACCTCGTCGCAGGTAGTGGATTGGGGTGGCGCCGAGACTTGATAGCGACCCATTGAAACGTCCAACGAGCAGTTCGATCTCGTCCCTGATGTTCTGGTACTCCGAGAGATCCTCACGTGAGGGCACGGCAACTTGAACTAAGACTGTTTCGGTGGGATCGAGTTGACCTGACTCAAGTACCTCAGCGAATGCCTTCAGGCGGATGTCGATCCCCTTCGTGTAATCAAGACGATCGACCCCGAGTAGCAAAGTCTTGGGATCACCCAGTTCGGTGCGAAGCGCGACTGCCCGTGCGCGCACTGCGGGATCGGCCGCCAACTCGGCGAATCCCGCGGCGTCGATGCCGACCGGGAACACGCCAATCTCAGCATGGCGATCATTGAGAATCACTTTGCCTGCCTCGATCTGGGGCCCGAGGAAGCGCTGAGTTGAATTCCTGAAATTGGTCGCATCGCCATGGGTTTGGAATCCGATGAGGTCGGCGCCGAGTAGACCTTGCAGGATGCTATGCCGCCAGGGCAATTGAGCGAACAGCTCACTTGGCGGGAACGGAATGTGCAGGAAGAAACCGATGACAAGGTCGGGACGTCGCTCTCGCAGCAGTCGCGGCAGGAGTTGCAATTGATAGTCGTGCACCCAGACGGTCGCACCAATCGCGGCAATTGAAATTACATGATCAGCAAAGGCTTGGTTCACTCGCTGATAGGCGCTGAAGTGATTGCGATGGAATTCGGGGGTCACCACGGAACTGTGGTAGAGCGGCCAAATGGCCGTATTGGAAAAGCCTTCATAGTAGCCATGGGCATCCTGCGGATCCAGGTGAACCGCCTCTAGCTGCATCTCGCCGAGGTCCATGTCAGGTACTTCGTCACCGGCGCCTACCCAAATCGAGGGTCGGTTACGCAGGATGGACTCAAGGGAACTGACGAGTCCGCCAGGGGCAATACGCCAAGATACAGGGCCGGAATCCTGGTCTTCGTCTGCGTAAATCGGCTCGAGTGGCAGCCTATTGGCGACGACGATTAATTGATCGGCATTCAATACTTCTACCGGCATGACCGAGCTCCTTTGATCATTGATCCGCGGCTTCTTCGTACTGTGCGGGTCATAATTTAGGCGTTGACAGTTCAGCCATTGGTCTTTTATCGAGTATGACATCCGGTATGAGGGGAGTCAAAGATTGGTAGTAAAGCACCTGAATTACTGCGATCCGCCGCGCGTCCTGCCACGTTCGCTCGCAGAACGCGCGGGTTGTTCTTGGGGTGAGTGACGGGACTTGAACCCGCGGCGTCCTGCCACGTTCGCTCGCAGAACGCGCGGGTTGTTCTTGGGGTGAGTGACGGGACTTGAACCCGCGGCGTCCTGGACCACAACCAGGTGCTCTACCAGCTGAGCTACACCCACCATGTTGCTTTAGATTTCTCTGAATACAACGAGCCCCATTCTATTCTGGGAAGTTGCAGGGGGCTAATTTGGTGCGTGACGAGCTGCGATCTCTTTTGCTTTTGGTCCATCAGGTCCCGGCAGTTCCACGAATACGGCTTCGCGATAGTACTTCAACTCATTTATTGAGTCCAAGATGTCACCAAGTGCTCGATGGTTACCAGTCTTTGGTGGGCTAGCAAAGTAAGCCTTGGGATACCAGCGACGAGCCAATTCTTTAACGCTTGAGACATCAATGATTCGATAATGCAAATACGAATCCACCCGCGGCATATCGCGTTGTAAGAAAATTCGATCCACGTGAACACTGGAGCCAGCCAGTGGTGCTTTGCTTGCCTCAGGAATATGGGAAGTGATGTAATCAAAGAGCAACTCTTCAGCAGTTTCTAGCGTCACACCGTTTGGAATTTCTGGCAATAGACCAGATTCAGTGTGCATGTTTACGACGAATGGATCCATTGTTTCGAGGCGTTCCGCTGGGGCGTGGATAACAATGTTCAAACCTTCAGTAACTTGCTCAAGTTGGGCATTAGTAATGACACAGGCAATTTCGACTAGCAAATCATTTTTGAAATCTAAGCCAGTCATTTCGCAGTCGATCCAAACGATTCGGTCAGATTCGATATTTTCACCCATTCCACAAGGGTATTGGACAGTAAATAGGGAAGTCTTCTGCGGGGGGCACAGTAAATGATGGTCATAGAGTCGGATGCATGAAACGCACTGCCAAAATTATGATGCGCGCTGCGATCGCATCAATGCTTGGCGCGCTTGGATGCTTCATAGCATTCGCAGCGATTGGCTCGTCTGTGGCGGCAGATGGAAGGCTGGTTGAACCTTTCTATCTGATCCCAATTGCATGGTTACTGTTGCTAACTGGCGCAATGCTGGCAATTGCAACGCTTATCGTAAGAGGTGTCAAGTAACGTACTGCGACATAATCGTGATTCACAAAGGTTAAACTAAGAAACATGACACGCTATGGCACCATGTTCGGCCCAGACATCACATTCTTAGGCGTCGACAAGTGTGATGTAAATTCCCCGGAGACTTACGCAGATGCTGATGTCGTGATTGTGGGCGCACCTTTTGACGGTGGCACAAGTTATCGATCTGGCGCTCGGTTTGGTCCAAAAGCCATGCGGGAAGCCTGCCAATCTGCGCATGATGGTTCGCGGCCAAGTATGGCACTGCGCGTTGATGGCCTAAAGGACCTCCGCGTATACGACATGGGCGACGTCGAAATGTATTCGGGCGACATCACTAAATCATGTGCAAGTTTAGAAAAAGTTATTGAAACCATCGCGGCCTCAGGAGCTATTCCATTAGTGCTTGGCGGTGACCATACTGTGACCTGGCCAAACGTAACTGGTGTTGCGCGCGGCGCTGACATGTGGGGACGCGTAGGCGTAATTCATTTTGATGCGCACGCAGATACCGGCGACATCCAGTTTGGATCTTTGATTGGTCATGGCCAGCCGATGCGATTGCTTCTTGAAAGTGGCGCGGTTCGCGGCGATCGTTTCATTCAAGTTGGACTTCGAGGATATTGGCCACCACCAGAAACTTTGGACTGGATGGCCACTCAAGGTATGCGCGCATATGAGATGACCGAGATTACTCATCGTGGCTTAAAAGAATGTATTGATGAAGCAATTTCAATCGCGCTTACCGACTGTGACGCGATTTACTTAAGCGTTGACATTGATGTTGTTGACCCCGGCTCAGCTCCAGGAACTGGTACGCCAGAACCAGGTGGCTTAAGTTCGCGAGACTTGCTCGATACAGTCCGGCGCATGGCTTATGAACTTCCAATTGTTGGTGTTGATGTTGTGGAAGTCAGTCCGCCTTATGATCACGCTGACATTACTGCAATTTTGGGTAATCGCGTTGTGCTTGAAGTGCTTTCGGGAATGGCTCGTCGCCGTAAAGATGCTCGCGATGGCACCACTTGGAATCCAGCGCAACCTTTGCTTGAAGGCCGCTAGATAGTTCCCTTATCAAGGCCACTTAGAACTTCTTGCGCGCGAATTTTAAGTTCTGGTAAATCACTTAATCGTTTTATGCCTGCAACTTGTTGAGACATGCGATGGTTTTTTGCAAATTCTTCTTTATGGCGATCCAGAAAATCCCAGTACAAAGTAGTGAATGGACAGGCAGTTTCGCCGACGCGAAGCTTTGGATCGTATTCACAACCCTTGCAAAACTGCGTCATGCGAGAGATGTATGCGCCGCCAGCGGCATAAGGCTTAGTCATTAATTGACCACCATCAGCGTGTAGCCCCATCCCAATTATGTTTGGAACCATAACCCACTCAGTGGCATCAATAAATTGTTCACGCATCCAGTCCAAGAATTCAATGGGATTAACACCTGTCACTAGTGCGAGATTACTAAGAATCATTAACCGGGGAATGTGATGCGTCCAAGCCCTGGTCTCAATGTCCGAGACAATGCCTTGCATGCACTTCATTTTCGTTTTCGAGGAATCTTGAAATAGCGGCAGTAACTTACGTTGCGCATTTAGACCATTTTTAAATTTGTAGTCAGCACCCAGGTGCCAATACATACCGTTTAAGTATTCGCGCCAGCCAATAATTTGACGCACGAAAGCTTCAACTGAAGCAATCGGCGCCTGATTCTCTTTATATTTCACAAGCGCAGCAGCAATAACTTCAGAAGCATGAAGTAAACCATTATTCAAATAAGGACTCAGCAGTGAATGGTGCAGAGCCCAACTGTCGTTACTTACGGCATCTTCGTACGGACCGAAATTTGTCAGATTATGTTCGATGAAATGATCGAGTTGGGCGAGTGCGCCTGCTCTGGTAGTTGCCCAAGTCTTAGTTGGAGCCATACCTAACTCTGCACATACTTCGAGATCTATTTCGTCGCGCTCATGCTCCAAATATTTCGGCCAGGTGTAGTTCTTTGGGGGAGGTAGGCGATTCTCTTTGTCGTAATTCCAAACCCCAGTTTCTGGTTTGCCATCTTCGATCATGATGCCCAAGCGCAAACGTTGCGCCCGATAAAAAGTTTCCATTAAGAAAGATTTTTGCTTACCTGCCCACAACTCAAAGTCCACGCGCGAAGTTAGAAAAAAATCATTTGACAGGAACTCAACACCAAATTCTGCGAGTTGGGCAAATTGCACAAACGATGAGGGCTCCGCTGAAAAAATCGGCAATGTTCCGAACTCGGCTTGGGCCAGCTTTAGGCCATCGATTGTGGTCGGCGCCTTGATGTATCTGACTTTGTAGCCAGCGGCAGTAAGTTCGCTGGCAAAATGTCGGGCTGATGAAATTAAGAAAAATAATCTTTCTTTATGCCACGGGCGACCGGTTGTCATGCGAGAACTTTCCACAATCACTATTTGGTCAGTTGCTGAATCAGCTGTTTTTAAAACCCCGTAATCACGATTTAGGTGATCAAAGGGAACATAAAGAATTCGTTTCATGCTCATTTTGTTAACTTGCATTTCTGGGAGCAAAATTTAACATTTTCCCAATCCCGTTCCCATTTCTTTCGCCATTCAAAAGCCAGCCCACAGCCCAAGCAAGTCTTGGGGGAGTGACCATTTTTAGTTTTAGCTACTCGAGGCATGTCTCCAAATATAGTTACAAATTTTAGTTACTGCAGTAGAGATGCGTTTGGTTATTGGGCTCAAATTGACAATGGACGTTAGGTGTTAAGAGCCAAGGCATGGACAGAAATAAATTCGCGGGGGAAGTGGTGCGTTTGGTTATTGGGCTCAAATTGTCAACGGATCTTTAAGTGCAAAAAGACAAGACATGGACAGAAATAAATTTCTGGCTCCTTGGTACGCCCGAGAGGACTCGAACCTCCAACCGACAGGGTAGAAACCTGGTGCTCTATCCATTGAGCTACGGGCGCATCGCCAGCAAGAAAACCTGCAAGCCTCATAATTCTATCTGCGGTAATTGAGCAGTGTTAGGCACGCGTTAGACTCGAGCACATGGCTGAGTTCATTTATACCCTTTCAAAAGCACGTAAAGCCCACGGCGATAAGGTCATTTTGGATGACGTAACGCTGTCATTCCTGCCTGGTGCAAAGATTGGTGTAGTTGGCCCAAACGGTGCCGGTAAGTCCACATTATTAAAGATCATGTCGGGCGAGCAGCAAGTTTCAAATGGTGATGCCATGCTTGCAGCTGGATACACAGTTGGCATGTTGGCCCAAGAACCCGAGCTTGATGATTCCAAGAATGTTTTAGAAAACGTACAAGAGGGTGTTGCCGAGACCATGGCAATGCTGGCTCGATTCAATGAAGTCTCCGCTCAAATGGCAGATCCAGATGCTGACTTTGATGCGTTGATGGCCGAGATGGGAACTTTGCAAGAAGCCATTGATCATAAAAATGCTTGGGATTTAGATAACCAACTTGAACAAGCCATGGACGCCCTGCGGTGCCCACCAAGTGATGCTGATGTGAGCGTACTTTCTGGTGGTGAGCGCCGTCGCGTTGCACTCTGCAAGCTACTTTTGCAGCAGCCAGATCTATTACTACTTGATGAACCAACTAACCACTTGGATGCCGAAAGCGTTAACTGGCTAGAACAACACCTCGAGAAATACCCAGGAACTGTTATCGCGATTACTCACGATAGATACTTCCTAGACAACGTGGCGCAATGGATTTTGGAACTTGACCGTGGTCGCGCGTATCCATATGAAGGTAACTATTCGACTTACTTGGAAAAGAAACAAGCTCGTCTGAAAGTTGAAGGCGCAAAGGACGCCAAACTTTCGCGCCGATTGCAAGAAGAACTTGAATGGGTGCGATCCAATGCCAAGGCTCGTCAGACTAAGAGCCGGGCACGCTTGGACCGTTACGAAGAAATGGCCATTGAAGCTGAAAAGACGCGCAAGATGGACTTTGAAGAAATTCAGATTCCACCTGGTCCACGTCTTGGAAATGTTGTTATTGAAGCTGATCACTTGTCTAAGGGATTTGGTGATCGCATCCTGATGGACGATCTCTCATTCACACTTCCGCGTAACGGAATTATCGGTGTGATCGGACCTAACGGTGTTGGTAAGACAACACTGTTCCGCATGATTGTTGCTGCTGCCGAAGGTGATACTTCTGATACTTCAACTCAGGCGGATTCTGGCTCACTTCGAGTTGGCGAGACTGTGAAACTTTCCTATGTTGACCAAAGTCGTGCTGGCTTAGATCCCGCAAAGAATGTGTGGGAAGTTGTTTCTGATGGACTGGACTGGATCAAAGTGGGCGCAGTTGAAATGCCATCACGTGCCTACATCGGGGCGTTTGGATTTAAGGGACCAGATCAGCAAAAGCCCTCTGGAGTGCTTTCCGGTGGTGAACGTAACCGTCTCAACTTGGCATTGACCTTGAAGCAGGGTGGCAACGTACTTTTACTTGATGAGCCAACTAACGATCTAGATGTGGAAACGCTTGGCTCGCTGGAAAATGCCTTACTGGAATTTCCTGGTTGCGCTGTGATCACTTCGCATGATCGCTGGTTCTTGGACCGGATCGCCACTCACATATTGGCTTATGAAGGTGATTCCCAATGGTTCTGGTTTGAAGGAAACTTTGAGTCATATGAAAAGAACAAGATTGATCGTCTGGGTGCTGATGCGGCGCGCCCACATCGCGCTACTTACCGAAAACTAACGCGCGGCTAAAGTAGCTCGGCTTTGGGAACATCCAATTTTTGGATGTTTAGACATCGTGCGTTCAGCCCTTGTTTAATTTTCGTTAGTTTTCATCTGTCAGATTTGGTTCATGAAAGATGTTATGAACCGGAATCAGATTAAACCTTGGATCACTAGAAATATTGCTCTCGTTGCGCATGACAATCAAAAAGAAGAACTACTGGACTGGAGTAAAAAAAACCGAGGCTTACTCTCGCGCCATAACTTATTTGCCACCGGCACAACTGGAGCACTGCTAGCTGATTGCTTAGATCTACCTGTGCATCGCTTTCTAAGTGGTCCACTTGGCGGTGATCAACAAATCGGAGCTGCAATTGCTGAAGGTAAAATCGATGTCCTAGTTTTCTTTTGGGATCCATTGGAGCCACAGCCACATGATCCAGATGTAAAAGCTCTGTTGCGCATTGCAACGCTTTGGAATGCTGGAATTGCGGTAAACCGCACGTCAGCGGATTTGTTAATTACCTCTGCACTTTTTGAAGCAGATTATCCAACTAAGCGCCCAAACTTTACTGGTGGCGCAGAGCGAAGCACCCTAGTAGAAGCTAATTAGTCGCTGCACTCGGAGGCGATACGCTTAAGTAATTAATACCTACTTAGGCGGGTTTTTTAGTTGGCAATTCTTACCGTTCCAGTTAACTTGCGCTGGGGTGACATGGATGTCTTTGAGCACATAAACAATGTTGCATACGTTGGCTACCTTGAAGATGCGCGCGTTTCATTGCTAGCAAATGCTGGCTTTGCCCCAGAACTAGATGGAATTAGACAATTTGTTGTTCGCCATGAAATTGAGTATTTAAAACCACTGACTTTTAGAGCAGAACCGATGCAGATGCAAGTCTGGATTGAGTCGATGGGAAACAGTTCCTATGTGATCGGTTATTGCCTACTTGACGAAGAAGCTGAATACATGCGAGCAAAAACTACGATGGTGTGCATGAATATGGAAAGTGGACTACCTGGTCGCATTCCATCGCAACTTAAGCAAACTTACGAAAAGTTAATGCGCGCTTAATTTTTTTTGCTCGCGCTGGGCAAGCGTTGGAATTCTTCTCAGCAAGAACAGGGAAGCAACTGCGATCAAACATAGGATCGCAGCAACGTACCAGGCCACTTCGTAGTCGCCATTAGTTTCCCGGATCCACCCAGCAAAGGTAGCCGCGATTGCTGCGCCCAACATGTGAAATGCAAAAAGCCAGCCATAAACCACGCTTGATCGGGCCAAGCCAAAATATTCGCGGCACAACTGAACAGTGGGTGGAACAGTTGCGATCCAATCAAGACCATAAAAAACTATGAAGAAGATAAGTGGTGGATTTACATCTGGTCCAAGCACGACAGGAATAGTCAGTAACGCGAGGCCGCGCATTCCGTAAAAGAAAACTAATAACCAAACAGAGCTAATTTTGTCAGTTAAATATCCCGAACCTATAGTTCCGATCAAGTCAAAAATTCCCACTATGGCAAGCAGTGAAGCCGCTGTGCTGACGGGCATTCCGTGATCATGTGCGGCAGGGATGAAATGGGTTCCGATTAAACCGTTTGTTGACCAGCCACAAACAAAGAAGGTAAACGCAAGTACCCAAAATGCTGGATGACGCATAGCCGTAAGCAAGACCTCAATAGCGCCGCGCGCAGTTGCGGGGGCTGCTGGTCCAAGATCAACTTCTTGCGTCGCGCCATATGGCAGCAGTCCAACATCTGATGGCCGATCGCGCAAGAAAATAAATACCACTGGAGCAAGTAGCGCACTGCAGGCAGCAACAGTAATTGAAGCGCTTCGCCAACCTGAGTTCTCAATCATGAATGTAAGCAGTGGCAGAAATATCATGGAGCCAGTTGCGTAACCTGCAGAAAATAACCCCGTGACAAGTCCGCGACGTTTAACAAACCATCGGTTTGCAACTGCTGCTCCGAAAACTAGCGCTAGGCAGCCAGAACCAAAGCCAACAAAGATTCCCCAAAGTAAAACCAGTTGCCAACTTTGGGTCATCAAAGTAGTTAGGAATAGCCCGGTTGAAACCAGAATTAGTGCTGCGGAAACTACCCGGCGCATAGAAAAGCGCTCAATCAATGTCGCGGCAAAGGGCGCTGTGAATCCATAAACCAAAAGGTGCAGCGCTACTGCCCCTGAAGTCAAACTTCTAGACCAACCAAACTCCGCCTCAAGAGGTAAGAGCATAACTCCAGTAGTTGAGCGAAATGCAGCTGCAGAGACAAGTGTTAAAAAAGTTATTGCGGCAATCCACCAAGCGCGATTTAGTCGAGACGCTGTTGAGACCATACCCGCAGAGTATCGGAACTGGAATACGTTTACTGAGTTACTCGGTATTTACCAGACTGTTAGCAGCTGCCACCAGATAACCCCACAGTTCCTCACGCGCAGCTACTGGCATTTCAAGTTGCTCAAGGGATGCCTGCATATGGTCTAACCAACGATCGCGAGCGTCGGCATTTATCACGAAAGGCATATGGCGCATTCGTAATCGGGGATGACCGCGCTCTGTTTGGTACGTGGTTGGACCGCCCCAATATTGCTGTAAAAATAAAGCGAGATGGCGACGGGCTTGCACTAAATCATGACCTTGGTACATAACGCTGAGAACTTCATCAGTTTCTATGCCTTGGTAAAATCCATCAACAAGTTTTACGAAGAATTCTTCGCCACCAACTGCCTCAAATAAAGTGCGTTCCACTTGTCTAGTTTGCCCTAACTAGTAAGTAGTTTTTCAGCATCTAATTGCGCGGCCGCTTTTGTGATGTTTCTAGTCATCGAACCAAATACAAATCCATGAAATGGCCAAACTGACCACCAATATGCATGGCCTGCCAATCCTTTTGGATGGTAGATAGCGCGTTGGTGATACAAAGTCTCGCCCGCATCATTTTGTTCAACTCGTAATTCCAACCAAGCAAGCCCTGGCATGTGCATTTCTGCTCGCAGCCTCAGCAAATCACCGGGAATACATTCTTCTACTCGCCAGAAATCAACAATTTCGCCAGCGAGTAATCTGTGGGGATCGCGCCGGCCGCGGCGTATTCCTGGACCACCAAAAAATCGATCAATGAGACCACGAGTTTCCCATGCCAGCGGGAAAGAATACCAACCGTTCTGGCCACCGATTCCTTCAATAATTTTCCAAAGCGATTCTGATGTAGAGCCGGAGGGAACGTAGCGATCATCAGTGTAGAGCGAACCACCAGCCCACTCTGGATCTGTTGGAAGGGGTTCACTTGGCTCACCTGGTCTCGATGCTGAAGACCAGCGCGATGTGACATTAGCTTCGCGAATTCTAGTTAGAGCGATTGCAACTGAATCCTCGAATCCCAGCAAGCCCTCGGGCGGATCTGGGATGTATTGCTTGATGTCATATTCTGCGCAGATAACTTCAGTTTTTAAGCTATCGACAAGTGGGCGGGCAATCTTTTTTGGAACTGGCGTTACCAGCCCAATCCAACGTGCAGACAGACCAGGGGAAAGTATGTTGATCGGCAAAATAAGGCGCTTACGTAAACCGGCAACTCGGGCATAACCCTGCATCATTTTTTGATAAGTCATGATATCTGGGCCACCGATATCGAAAGTTCGGTTAATTCCTTGCGGTAAGTTTCGAGCTCCCACTAGGTAGCGAAGTACGTCCCGAATTGCAATCGGTTGAATCTTAGTTCGCACCCAACGAGGCGTGATCATCGCTGGCAAGATTTCAGTCAGGTACCGCAGCATTTCAAAAGAAAGACTGCCGGAACCAATAATTACGGCAGCGCCAAATGAAATTGTTGGCACGCCAGAGCCTAAAAATATGTTTCCCACTTCAGCGCGTGAGCGTAAATGCGGCGAAAGTTTGGGATCATTTTGTAGCCCACCAAGATAGATGATTCGCCCGACGTTGTTACTTTTTGCCGCTTCTGAAAAAACGGTCGCAGTGTGACGTTCGTTTTCCTCAAGGTCACCCGCGCTGCCAATAGCGTGGATTAAGTAATAAGCAACATCAACATCTTTTAATGCCACTTCACATATTTCCGGATCATCGGCGTCGCCAGAAACAATTTCAACTTGGTTATACCAAGGGTGTTGGGCAATTCGTTCTGGGTGCCGTACCAAAACTCGGACAGTTACGCCCTCTTCGAGCAATCTTGGAATCAAGCGTCCGCCAATGTATCCGGTAGCACCCGTAACCAGGCAACGTTGTGTCATACCTAATTGTCACTCACTTGGATTGCTTGCGCATACTGGGTCTAGTTGGCGGATTAATTCTTACGATTGTGGTTAGCAACGTTTAAAATTTCACCATTTCGGATGTACCAAAGGCGGCCCTCGCCGTCGCGAACTTGAGTTACTCGAAGCGCGACATCTTCAACGGTTCCGCGAATTGCGCCAATTTCCACCTCATCGCCTAAACCGAATTGACCTTCCAGGATCAAGAAAATTCCTGAGATGTAATCCTTAACTAGGGCTTGGGCACCAAAGCCCAAAGCGACACCCAGAATTCCGGCTGAAGCTAGTAGTGGGCCGACGTTGATGCCGACAATGGCCAAAACTGTAATTAACGCAATGATCCAAACCGTGCTGCTGATAGTGCCGTGTAGTAACCGGCTTACTGTGGCAGCCCGTTGATCTGATCTAGAACTAGAGCTGAGTGCACGTTTAGTGAGCCGATCTACCGCTCGCAATAAGACCAGTCTCGCTGCCAGGGCGAAAATAATGACAATTGCCACTTTTACTGGTTGACCTAAAAACCAAGCTAAAACTTCTTTTGAGTCCATCTCTTCATTGTGTCCTATGCCACGCGGGATTCCGCGGATGCGCAGGAAAAATGAAATTGACCTGTCGTAAAGTAAAGGTGTGATTACTGCTACTCGCCGCATCTGGGCAACGACAACCGCAACTGTAATTCTGAGCGCGACCGCAATTTATCCGGTCCTAGCTGAGACGATAAAACGAGATGATGGTGACGAACCTGGCGAGCCAATGGGAGCGCTGAACGCAATACTTTGGTTTGTAGTGCTGCCACTTGCGATCACCGGGATTATTACGTTGTTAACTCTTGGACCCAGCTGGACCAGCGCAGCCAAGAATTCAACGCGTGATGGTTACTTAGATGACCCAACTCTTAGTGAAAAGCAAATTCCACCAAGTGAACGTTCGCAAATTAATTACTAGTTAACTTTGCGCGTCACGTGCCTGACAGCGCATTTCCTATTTTGCGCCGTCGCGTGCCTGACAGCGCAGTGACCTATCAACGTTGTCCCTCAATTCGCGCACTAATCGAATCGCGCCAACATCAGTTGAGCTGGCAATAAAAGCATCAGCCTTTGCCATGATCTCGGGGGAGCCAAGTAGCGATGGAAAAAGTCCAAGTGTCAAAGTTTGGGAAATTTCATTAGTTCGAGTTTCCCAAATGTCCGCTAAGGAGTCGAAGTACTTATCAACAAATGGAAGTAGTAGTTCACGTTGATCAGGTTGTGAGAACCCGCCAACAGTGGCTTCAAGTAGCGCATTAGCTAGTCCATCATTTTCAACGACTGCATTCCAGGCTTCGAGCTTTGCAGCTGCTGTCGGAATCCCTGCTTTAGCCGAAGCCGCTTGGCGCTGACCTCCTGCAGTGTTGTCACGAGCGAGTTCACTATCGATTGCTGCTGGTGGCAGAACACCAAGTGCGACTAGTCGGGCGACAAGTGACCAGCGAAGATCGGTATCCACTTCGAGTCCGGCTGGAACATTTGAACCATCTAGCCAGCTAGCCAGTAGCTCGCCATGTTGCGCAGTGCGGGCTAGGCCTGCAATGTTTTTTACGAAAGCGAGTTGGTGATCGCCGCCAGCATCTGCCTTCGCAAGCGCAATTAAAAGTGAGGCTAGTAAGGCATCGCGATTTGCTGCTCGATTTGCGGGATTAGCAAATTGCTCGATTGCGGAACGCGCTTGCAGCAATAACTGTTGGGCAACGCCAATTTCAATCTCACCTAGATCGGTGTTTAGAACCATGCTCAAATAGTCACTTGCGCTCATTTCAGCGTCGCGCGTCATGTCCCAGGAAGCTCCCCAGATCAGTGCGCGAGCTACACCATCTTCGATGTCTCGTAAACCTGTGGCGGAGGTCTTAGCCGAATTTTCATCAAGTCGGATCTTTACGAAGGTGTAGTCACCATCATTTAGCAGCATTAAATCTGCAACTGGTTGACCGACAAGTTCTGGCACATCAGTACGAGCACCATCAACATCGATTTCAATTCGCTTGTCCCGCTTTATTTGGGAATCAATCCGGTTGTAAAGTCCAATTCCAATATGGTGCGGGCGAAGTAACTGATCCACACCTACTGGGGAAACTGGCGGCTCCTGCACAATCGTTACCGACTTGTATTTTCCATCTTGCACCACAATTTCTGGACGAAGTGTGTTCACTCCAGCAGTTTGCAGCCAGCGTTGCGTCCAATCCTTAAGTGAACGTCCACATGCTTGTTCAAGTTCTACGAGTAAATCTTGTAGTTCAGTATTGCCCCAAGCATGCTTCTTGAAGTAAGCCCGAATGCCGGTAAAGAATGCATCCTCGCCAACCCAAGCAACCAGTTGACGAAGTGCCGATGCACCCTTTGCATACGTGATGCCATCGAAATTAACTTCCACAGCGTCCAAGTCAAACATGTCAGCAACGATTGGATGTGTAGTTGGTAACTGATCTTGTCGATAACCCCAAGACTTGCGCTGATTTACGAAGTTGACCCAAGCTTCGGTGTACTGGGTTGCTTCAACGGACGCGTGATGCGCAGCCCATTCCGCAAAACTTTCGTTTAGCCATAGGTCGTCCCACCACTTCATGGTGACTAAGTCGCCAAACCACATGTGAGCCATTTCGTGCAATACCGTGTTGGCACGCTGTTCGTAGGTAGCGCGCGTTACTTTGCTACGGAAAACGTAACTTTCATGATGTGTAACACAGGCCGCATTCTCCATGGCACCAGCATTAAATTCTGGAACAAATAATTGGTCATACTTTTCAAACGGATAGCCGTAATCGAAGGCTTCTTCAAAGTACTTGAAACCCTGCTTAGTAACGGTGAATAAATCTTCTGGATCTAAATACTCTGCTAACGAATTGCGACAAAACAGACCGAGTGGGTAAGTTCCAAATTTACCTTTATATTCATCACGCACTTCGTAATACGGACCAGCAACTATTGCTGTGATGTAAGTGGACATTTTTGCACTTGGCGCAAACGTCCAGCGCTCAATTCCATCTCGAACGGACTCTGGCATTGGTGTCGCTGAATTGCTCGTTACTTTCCAATGGTCAGGTGCAGTGATGGTGAATGCAAAAGTTGCCTTGATGTCCGGCTGATCAAAGCAAGCAAATACTCGACGTGCATCAGCAATTTCAAACTGGGTGTAAAGGTAGACCTCATCGTCAACTGGATCTATGAACCTGTGCATTCCTTCGCCGGTATTCATGTATGCAGCTTCGGCTTCAACAATCAAAACGTTATGGGACTTTAAATTAGGCAACGGAATGCGGAAACCATCGTGGGTTCCGATGTCTAGGGATTCGCCGTTTAGGTCAATGTGCGCAACTTTTGGCGCAATGAAGTCAATCCAAGTCGAATTCCCTTCCCGAGCAGTGAAGTGCACGGTTGTTTTGCTAGTGAAAGTGTCATCACGAGTGGTTAGGTCTAACTCAATTTCGTAAGTTTGAGCCTGAATTACAGCCGAGCGTTCGCTGGCTTCTAGTCTCGTGATGTTTGTACCTGACACAGGCGCACTCCTTGTGATTAAAACTGTTGAATATGTCTAGTTTGGCACTTAAAAGTCGTAGGGCAACATGTGGGTCTAATCTGAAGGTATGACACAAACTAAAACATCTGCTGATTTCTGGTTCGATCCGATTTGTCCATGGGCTTGGATTTCCTCGCGCTGGATGTTAGAGGTAGAACAAGTGCGCCCAGTAACGACCAACTGGCACGTTATGTCACTGGCTGTTTTAAACGAGGGCCGCGATTTACCTGAAAAGTATCTTGATTTAATGAAGCGCGCTTGGGGCCCTGTTCGAGTTGTAATTGCAGCGCAACAACGGCACGGCCTCGACATTACTGGTGCGCTTTACACCGCGATGGGAACGCGCATTCATAACCAAGGTCGTGGCGATGACTACTTACCTGTAATTGCAGAGTCGTTAGCAGAGTGTGGCCTGGATGCAGATTTAATCGCGGCGGCAGATTCCACCGACTTCGATGAAGCACTAAAGGTAAGTCACCACGCAGGTATGGATCCTGTTGGTATGGATGTCGGCACACCTGTTATACACGTGAATGACACGGCATTCTTTGGACCAGTTATTTCACCGGCGCCTCGCGGTGAGGCAGCTGGAAAATTATGGGACGGCGTTTTGCTAGTTTCAGCAACAGACGGCTTCTTTGAGTTGAAACGCACGCGCACGCGCGATCCAATTTTCGATTAGTCGCCAAATTTTAAGCCTGAACTGGAAAGATATAGCCATGCGCGTTCATCTAGCTACAGATCATGCCGGCTTGGAATTCAAAGATGCTTTGACTAAATATCTAGCTGGCAAAGGGTACGAAGTAGTCGACCACGGCGCTTATGTTTATGACGCGGAAGATGATTACCCAGCTTTTTGTATTGCAGCTGCGCAAGCTGTTGCTGCCGAGCCAGGTTCACTTGGGATAGTTTTTGGTGGCTCCGGCAACGGGGAACAAATCGCAGCCAACAAAGTGAAGGGAGTTCGCGCGGCATTGGCTTGGAACATCGCTACTGCGCAGTTAGCTAAAGAACATAACAATGCAAACGTCGTTGGGATAGGTGCCCGGCAACACACCCAAACTGAAGCATTTGAAATCATTGATGCGTTTTTAGAAACTCCATTTAGTGATGCGCAGCGCCATGTGCGCCGCATTGGGCAGATTGCAGATTACGAAAACCGATAACTAGTGATTACAAGTGCAGGGTTCAGTTGAAACACCATTGCACCGCAAGCAAGCAGGCATCGAAGGCGCTACATCCATTGCTGGACTGCGCTTAAAAAATCCTGAAGGTTTCAGCATGAAACCAATTCGCTCAACCGGCATAACTGGCCAATCTTCAAGTCTTGGAATGTGATTAACACCAAACACGTACCACATAACAACGTCTTCATTAACAAGATTTCGATTCTGCTTAGTCCACCTTGGAAGACCATCCCCACCTTCATGTTGAAATGGATATTCACCGGCAGGGTATCTTTCCTGGCGGCGGTTAGGGGTAACCCAAAGATGTTGGAACATAAAGCCCGCCCTCTTACCAATAACAGAATCAGGAGAGGCGAGCGGAAAAGTGTTTCCCTCGGGAACTAATTTGAAACCGACAGATTTATTCATGTGATTTTTTTTATTTGGATTAACAATCTTCCAATAGCGGCTGGTCATCAAGTTCAGCATTCGTCCCGACATGTTTTCCGTTTCAATCGGAGTTTCTTGAGTTATGTAAGCACCACCATGAATATTTTCTGGTCCCATTGTTTTTGCAACTGAGTCAACTTCAATGACGGTGTTCTTTTCACCGTCAACATCTAAGTCCAGGCGCGCACAAAAAGTATGTTGATGATATGGAGCCCACAGGCCGGGTTCGATTTCGGTGGCTGAAGGATGATCAACTCCAGGAGTGTCTGCAAGCGTTAGGACAATTCCTGTTAACTTAGCTTCAAATTCAATGGACCCATCCTGATAGAAGTACCAGAAATATCCATATTCGTAATTGTTAATGGTCACGATTGACGAAACAACAAAGCGTCGACCTCTTCGCACTTCCACATGCCCATCAATATCGACATGCTTCCATAAAATTCCATGGTCTTCTTCGTGCATGCAAATAGCATTTTTAATTTCGCGGACATCTCCCTCAGGAGTTAGCAGGTGAACATCCTTATATGTAATTTCCCCGAGGCAGTCGCAGCCAAGTGTTAAAGAGTTGGTGTAACTTCCAAGTCCGAATTCACCGGTGTCAAAAGCGTTCTTACGGTAGGTGCCTTGACTTGGATCACCATAGGGAATGACCAGTTCGGCAATAGACATCCGGTAACCGATTCTTCGTTCAATTCCGTTGTCATCAAATCGAACATCATGAATTACCAAACCCTCACGATGATCCCAACCAACTCGTAAGTTCCAACGCTCCCAATTAATTTTCCAGCCCTGCACCTCACTGGAAGCGCCATCCTTTTGGATGATCTGTAAATCTTTTAGCGTTAAATGGGCACCTGTTTGTGATGCTCGGTAGTCACCAGGTGTCATAGGGATTGGAGTGACACCACTGTCTTCAATAGCAACTACTTCTTCAGCTTCCAAATCAACAATTGCGTAAAGCCCATTGATTGGGTGCGCATACACATTTGATTCTGGTGTTGGACGCAACCACATTGGTGTCCAAACAAGCCGTTTGCCATTGTCGAGATGCTGTGGAATTTGCGCTCCAATTGGCCAAGTTTCCACATAGACCTGCGTGTCTGGGTCGGTGATGCCTCGCAACTTCAAAGCGTCACGAATGCGAGTGTCTCGTAGAACTGCTTTAACTGCCATCGCAGACTCAGTTAAGACAACGGGCGCTTTCGCCCCATCGATCAACGTCCAACTAATGGCGCAGCCAGTTGTCGTAAGCACTCCTTCAAAAACCTGCGAAGTGGGCCTGTGTAGGAATGAGATGCGCACTGTTCTCACAAACTCAGATTTTGGTGTCCAGTCAAGTACTGCCGCCTTGGTTGGCTCAGCGAGTTGGCAGGTAAGTAAAAAGTAAGTTGAGTCAATGCCCCATAGATTCCGGGCATGTTGCATGACACTTTCGAGTTCAACTTTTGACAGCGGATCGAGTGGATGCGCAAACAACGTAGCCATCCATTGAGCCTAGTAAATCTGCAAGGTCGGTGTACTTGAAATTCTTCTAGAACTTGGAGCTTAAGAAATGAAGCGCAGTAAGTTGAGCGAATGGAGCGGGTGACCGGGATCGAACCGGCATGGCCAGCTTGGAAGGCTGGGGCTCTACCATTGAGCTACACCCGCGAGCCAATCTTTTTGCGATTGGACGCGAATTTAGACTATCGCATCATTTCTACTACAATCGAACAGCAAGATCGGGGCGTAGCGTAGTGGCTAGCGCGCCTGCTTTGGGAGCAGGAGACCGAGAGTTCGAGTCTCTCCGCCCCGACTCGTAGTTGCGGAGTCCGCCTTATTTATTTAGGGCGGGCTCTACACATCTAATGCCTTATAAGTAGGAGAACCGTGAAGAGCGCCGTAGAAAATATTTCCCCATCCCGCGTAAAGATCACTGTCGAGATGCCATTTGCTGAACTGCAGCCAAATCTGGATTCCGCTTACCAGCGCATTGGTGCGCAAGTGAGTATTCCAGGCTTCCGTAAGGGAAAAATTCCGACTCGCATCATTGACCAGCGCGTTGGACGAGCAGCAGTTCTGGAAGAAGCAGTCAACGATGCAATTCCTTCTGGCCTAGCTCAGGCTTTAATCGAAAATGAAATTGTGCAACTGGGTCGCCCAGAAGTTGATGTAACAACTTTGGATGAAGAGGCCGGTTTAATTTTCACAGCCGAACTTGATATCAGCCCAGAATTTGAAATTCCTAAATTTAAAGACTTAAAAGTGGTAGTCGACAATGCAGAAGTGACTACGGACCAAGTAGAAGAACAGCTAACTGCGCTACGTGGACGCTTTGGCGCATTAAAAGATGTTAAGCGCGCTGCAAAAGATGGCGACGTTTTATTAGTTGATCTGCGCGGTGATCATGAAGGCCAAGAAGTAGATGAACTATCAGCAAATGCATTTAGTTATGAACTCGGCTCTGATGACATGGTGCCTGGATTTGATGACGCAGTTCGCGGCGCAAAAGCAGATGAAGTCCGTCACTTCTTATTCACACCTACAGCCGGCCAGTGGACTGATAAGGGAATTACCGTTGAAGTAAAAGTATTAGGAGTGCGCGAGCGCGAACTTCCAGCTGCTGACGATGAATTTGCTCAACTTGCTAGTGAGTTCGACACTATTGGTGAACTGCGCGAAGACATTCGCACGCGCTTAGGTCGGGTTCGACTAATTGAACAGGCTTACCAAGCGCGCGATCTAACACACGATGCGCTAATGGAAGCAGTAAAGCTCGATCTTCCAGATCGCACTATTCAAGATGAGATCGCAGCGCACTTTGAAGATGGTCATGGCGATGATGCGCATCGAATGGAATATGAGACAACTACCCGAAGTGGACTGAAATCACGGTTGATTTTGGACAAGATCGCCCAGACCGAAGACCTCCAAGTAAATGATGCGGAACTTTCCCAATGGCTAATCCAAGAAGCTCAGCGGTACAACATGGCGCCAGATCAGTTCGCTGATCAGCTAGTGAAGTCCGGCCAGGTTCAGGGCGCCGTTTCTGAGGTTCGCCGCGCTAAGGCTCTTGCCCATGTCCTGGAGAGTGTCTCAGTTGTTGATAAGTCTGGTAACAAAGTTGATTTAGAGTCAGTACTTCGCGGCGAAGAATCAGATGCGGATTTTGATGCAGATTTCGATGCCAGTTCGGATACTGAAAACTTTGAGGCCGACGAATAGTCGGTCGAAAAGCAAGTAAGTACTGCGAGGCCGACGAATAGTCGTACTTGTTGGTAGTTCCAGCACGCTAGTAGCGAACAAAGCCATGTCGCCCATGCCGATGTCAGGCTGACCCCTTATTGTTTAGGAGTTAGCAAAACATTTAGGAGTAATTGTGAGCGGCATCGAGGTACCAGGGTTTAATCTCCCGGAAGCACGCACCCCGTCCCCAACTGGACAGCAATTTGGCGATTCGGTCTACCAGCGCCTACTGCAAGATCGCATTATTTTCCTAGGCACCCAAGTTGCTGATGACATGGCGAATGCCATTTGCGCTCAGATCTTGTTACTGGCAGCTGACGATCCTGAAAAAGATATTTTCCTTTACATAAATTCCCCCGGTGGCTCAATTAGCGCTGGTATGGCAATTTACGACACTATGCAGTTTGTTAAAAATGATGTGGCAACAGTTGCAATGGGACTAGCTGCCTCGATGGGTCAGTTCTTGTTATGCGCTGGCGCACCTGGCAAGCGTTATTCGCTGCCGCACGCACGCATCATGATGCACCAACCCTCCGGTGGTATCGGTGGAACCGCAGCTGACATTAAAATCCAAGCCGAACAAATGAAATTCACTAAAGCAAAGATGGCGGAACTAATTGCCGAGCACACTGGCCAGTCAATGCAAACAGTTACAGATGATTCTGATCGTGACCGCTGGTTCACTGCAGAAGAAGCAAAAGATTATGGTTTCGTCGATCACGTTGTGCGCAGTGCGCGCGATGTGGCCGGCGAAGGCGGAACGGCATAAGGGGATACTCATGGATTACTCACCACAATCGCGTTACATTCTGCCTAACTACATTGAGCGCACGCCGCAAGGCATCCGGGAATACAACCCTTACGGCAAGTTATTCGAAGAACGCATTATTTTCTTAGGTGTGCAAATTGATGACGCATCTGCTGACGACGTTATGGCGCAGCTTTTGGTTTTGGAATCACTTGACCCGGAGCGCGACATTCAGATGTACATCAATTCACCAGGTGGTTCTTACACTGCGATGACCGCGATTTACGACACTATGCAATTTGTGAAGTGCAACGTACAAACTGTGTGTCTTGGCCAAGCAGCATCTGCAGCTTCAGTAATTCTTGCGGCTGGCGCGCCAGGAAAGCGTTTTGCTTTGCCACATGCGCGAATCCTGATTCATCAGCCTTACACCGAGGGTGGCGGCCAAGGTTCAGACATTGAGATCCAAGCAAATGAAATCTTGCGCATGCGCGATGAGATGGAAGGCATTTTCTCGCACCACACTGGGCGGTCTGTAGAAGAGATCCGACTAGATATGGATCGGGACAAAATCCTTACAGCCCCGCAGGCAAAGGAATATGGAATCATCGATCAGGTACTAACTTCGCGGGTTCCCCTGAATAAATAGCTTTCCCCTGGCGTGTACGCCAAGAGAAAATGCTTGAATCAAGATACTTTGGAGGAACGCTCGAAGTATCTGTCCACACTTATTCCCCCGGGAGGTGACCACTATGGCTCGAATTGGCGAAAGTGGCGACCTGTTGAAGTGTTCGTTCTGCGGCAAAAGCCAGAAGCAGGTCAAGAAATTGATCGCTGGCCCAGCGGTATATATCTGTGACGAATGCATTGACTTGTGCAATGAAATCATTGAAGAAGAATTAGGCGAGTCAGTAAACCTAGGCTGGGATGAACTTCCTAAGCCACGCGAAATCTTTGCCTTCCTTGATCAGTATGTTATCGGTCAAGAAGTTGCTAAGAAGTCTCTTTCGGTTGCTGTCTACAACCACTACAAGCGAGTACAAGCTGGCGCGAATGAATCTACGCGCGAAGAAGGCGTTGAACTTGCTAAGTCAAATATTTTGCTACTTGGGCCAACAGGTTCAGGTAAGACTCTGCTTGCGCAGACTTTAGCTCGCATGCTAAATGTTCCATTTGCTATTGCAGATGCCACCGCGCTAACTGAGGCTGGTTATGTTGGCGAAGATGTGGAAAACATCTTGCTGAAACTAATTCAAGCTGCAGATTACGACGTCAAAAAAGCTGAAACTGGAATTATCTACATTGATGAAATCGACAAGGTGGCTCGTAAGAGCGAAAACCCTTCGATCACTCGCGACGTTTCAGGTGAAGGTGTCCAACAAGCTCTTTTAAAAATTCTAGAAGGCACGACTGCCTCGGTTCCACCGCAAGGTGGGCGCAAGCATCCGCATCAGGAATTCATTCAAATTGATACCAGCAATGTTTTGTTTATTGTGGGCGGTGCATTTGCTGGCTTAGATCAAATTATTCGTCAACGAGTTGGCAAGAAAGCATTGGGCTTCACGGCCGACATTGAGCAAAAGGAAGTTAACGAACAAGATATCTTCTCGCAGGTAATGCCAGAAGACATGTTGAAGTTCGGCATGATTCCGGAATTTATTGGTCGCTTGCCAGTTTTCACTTCTGTCGCACAACTGGATAAAGAAGCGCTGGTAGCTGTTTTAACGCAGCCGAAGAATGCTTTAGTTCGCCAGTATCAAAAACTATTTGACCTAGATGGCGTAGAACTTGAGTTCACACCAGATGCCCTCGAAGCCGTTGCTGAACAAGCAATCCTTCGTGGCACAGGTGCTCGTGGGCTGCGTGCGATCATGGAAGAAGTTTTGTTAACGGTTATGTACGACGTACCTAGCCGCGATGACGTAGCCCGAGTAGTAATTAATCGGGAAGTTGTTGCGAAGAACGTTAACCCAACTCTGATTCCACGTGAAGCACCAGTTGCAAAACGAATTCCAAAGGAAAAGTCAGCTTAGTTTTAACTTTCGCTAGTTGGCGCGAGTTCGATCTCCAAGGAAATTTGGCCCGCGACTTCGGCATAAGTAAAGTCACTTTGCACCCGACCCGCAGTCTTCAAATCCGCGGCAACAAGCTTTGCTTTTGCTAACGCTACAGCCGGCGCACTAATAGTTGCTTTAGTGATCTCGGCTTTCATGGAAACTTTGGCTTCACTTTTGGACTTCCTTAGCTGCGACAAAATCTCGGCGGAAACTCCAAGTAGAGATGAATCGCCATTGAATTCCCTGAGTGCAGCTGATGTTGGCCAAGGCGACTTATGAACTGAATCCTCGTGAGTCCAAGACCAAACTTCCTCAGTTACAAATGGCAGGAACGGCGCAAAGAGTTTGATCAAGGTGTCTAAGGTGATGGTCAGGGCCGCACGGGCCGACTGCGCTGCGACTTCGCCAGCTAGTCCGTAGGAACGGTCCTTAACTAATTCGAGATGATCATCAGTGAATTCCCAAAAGAATTTTTCTGCAGCTTCCATGGCTTTGGTGTAATTAAATGCTTCAAATGCCTTAGTCGCCTCATCGACAACATCGGCAAGGGCAGCAAGTAGCGCTTTATCAATTGGTTCGGTAATCGACTCTGGGGCTGCGCTACCTTGCGTTAAAACAAATTTACTTGCATTTAGAATTTTGGTCGCTAACCGACGGCCAATTTTCATTTGGCCTACATCAAAAGCAGTATCGGTTCCAGGGCGACCGCTGGCAGCCCAGTAGCGCACACCGTCACTGCCATGTTCGTCCAGTAAATCTAGGGGAGTAACAACATTGCCTTTGGACTTGGACATTTTCTTTCGATCTGGATCTAAGATCCAACCAGAAATTAATGCATGCTTCCAAGGTAAAACTTTTTCCTCAAGGTGCGCGCGAACAACGGTGCTAAACAACCAAGTGCGAATAATTTCATGGGCCTGCGGGCGAACATCAAATGGCCAAACTCGACTCCACAAGTCTTCATCAAATCCCCAGCCACCGGCAATTTGTGGTGTCAGCGATGATGTTGCCCAAGTGTCCATTACGTCAGGGTCACCCATAAATCCGCCAGGCACTCCACGCTGCGCTTCGGTATAGCCTGCAGGAACATCGGTTGAAGGATCGATGGGAAGTGCGGCAACATCTGGAACCAGAATTTTGTCCCACATTGGATTTCCATCAGCAGCTAGGCCGTACCAAACTGGAACTGGAACGCCAAAAAATCGCTGTCGCGAAATTAACCAATCGCCATTAAGTCCTTCAACCCAATTTTCGTAGCGTACCTTCATATGATCTGGGTGCCACTTAATATTGCGACCGCGATCCACGAGCTCACTACGTAGTTGAGTATCCCGGCCACCATTACGGATGTACCACTGTCGAGTTGTTACGATTTCAAGTGGTTTGTCGCCTTTTTCAAAAAATTTAACGGGATGAACTATTGCGCGAATTTCGCCGTGGAGATCCCCGGATTCGCGAAGTAACTCTGCCATCTTCTCTTTGGCCGAGTGCGCAGTTAGGCCAGCAATTGAAGAGTAGGCATTCTTACCGATTTCGGTAGTAATCCAATCTGGAATTTCCGAAATGATGCGACCATCCCAGCCAATTATTGGCCGCGTCGGTAGTTGAAGTTCGCGCCACCAGGTCACGTCAGTGGTGTCACCGAAAGTGCAAATCATCGCAATTCCGGATCCCTTTTCTGGATCAGCCAGCGTGTGGGCTACTACCGGAACTTCAACTCCAAAGATTGGCGAAGTGACAGTGGTTCCAAATAATGGCTGGTAGCGATCATCATCGGGATGCGCAACTAGGGCAACACAGGCTGAAAGTAATTCTGGCCGAGTAGTCTCAATAAATATTGGTTCGCCATTTGGCTTATGGAATGAAATGCGATGGTAGGCACCTGGTCGCTCCCGATCTTCCAATTCAGCCTGCGCAACAGCGGTTCTAAAAGTTACATCCCATAGCGTAGGTGCTTCACTTTGATAAGCCTCGTTACGTTCCAGATTATTTAGGAACATGCGCTGGGACACACTTCGCGCACGTGCATCGATGGTTTGGTAAGTAAGTTTCCAATCGACGCTCGTTCCGAGTCGGCGCCAAAGTTCTTCAAAAGCTTTTTCGTCTTCAATAGTTAGTTGCACACAAAGTTCCACAAAATTTCGGCGGGAAATCGGTAACTGATCTTTCCCAGGTTCTGCTGGAGGCTGGAAGTTGGGATCGTAGGGAAGTGATGGATCGCATCGCACGCCAAAGTAATTTTGAACTCGTCGTTCAGTTGGCAAACCGTTGTCATCCCATCCCATGGGATAAAAAACTGACTTACCATTCATCCGCTGGTAACGAGCTACACAATCGATATGTGTATATGAGAAAACGTGGCCGACGTGAAGTGAGCCACTAACAGTTGGTGGCGGTGTATCAATACTAAAAACGTTTTCACGAGTTGCGCTGCGGTCAAAGGAGTAGGTGCCAGCTTCGTCCCAGGCCTGCATCCACTTTGATTCCAAGCCGTCAAGTGTTGGCTTTTCTGGCATTCGTTGCGCGCTCATGAACCCTAATCCTAGACAATGGCAGCCACTTAGAATGAATCCATGACTTTGCCAGATCTCCAAGAGCTTTCGCGCGTGGTGGAGGTGTTGGAATCTCGCTGGCCGGAGACCAAAATCGAACCAAGTTTGGATCGAATTAGCCATCTAATGACACTTTTAGGTGATCCACAGTTTGCATATCCAGTTATTCACGTGACTGGAACGAATGGTAAAACTTCAACAGCGCGCATGATTGAATCCTTGCTCAGAGCACTCGGACTACGAACTGGATTAGTAACAAGTCCGCACTTGCACCAAGTCAACGAACGTATCCGCCTTAATGGGGAGCCGATTCCAGCAGCTAAGTTTGTGGAAATTTATGACGAGTTAGAGCCTTACTTAGCAATTGTGGATAGTGAAAGTTTGGCTAACGGCGGCCCAGCAATGTCCTACTTCGAAGCGCTGACTGGAATGGCGTTTGCCGCATTTGCAGATGCACCGGTAGATGTCGCAGTTGTTGAAGTTGGTATGGGTGGAACCTGGGATGCCACTAACGTCGTATCGCCATTGGTGAGTGTTGTTATGCCAATTGGTTTGGATCACGCAGAATATCTCGGCGACACTGTGGAATTAGTTGCAACTGAAAAATCAGGAATTATTAAGACTGGATCTATTGCAGTCCTTTCCTATCAAGATCCCATCCCTGCGGAAATTCTTTTAAAACGCGCAGTGCTTGTTGACGCTGCAGTCGCGCGTCAAGGTGTTGAATTCAGTGTCCGAGATCGCGCTTTGGCAATTGGTGGACAAGCCCTAAACCTAGATGGCTTGAACGGAAGTTACGAAGAAATTCTGTTACCACTTTTTGGTGCGCATCAAGCCGCTAATGCCTCAGTCGCGTTAGCTGCGGTTGAAGCATTCTTTGGGGGCACAGTTACCTTGGACATTGACGCAGTGCGAGAGGGTCTAGGAAGTGTTACCTCACCTGGTCGCATGGAAATCGTTCGGCGTAGCCCGACGGTAATTGTTGATGCAGCGCACAATCCTCATGGCGCCAATAGTTTGGCAACTGCGCTGGAGGAATCATTTACTTTTGAACAAATTATTGGAGTCGTTTCGGTGATGGCGGACAAAGACGTTGCTGGCTTGCTTCAGGCATTAGAACCAATGTTCAATGAAATAGTTGTGACCTGGAATGGCGCAGCTAGAGCAATGCCAGCAGCTGAACTTAGCGAAATTGCCAAACAGGTTTTTGGTGCGGATCGCGTGCACGAGGAAGCAAATCTTGCAAGCGCGATAGATAAAGCAATTGCAATGGCGGATGAAGCTGGCATGAATGGCGTTGGCGTAGTTGTTACAGGCTCAGTTGTTACCGCAGCTGCTGGCCGCGCACTTATGGGAAGAGTGGGAACCTGATGAAAGTAATGGGAAGTGCAATCCTATTTTTTGAGGCAATCGTGCTTGGTCTTTCGATTCCGATTTCAGTAGTTATTTATGAAACTTCTAAGTCTCTAACACTCTGGGTAACTTTTTTACTTATGTTGCTTTGCATTCTGGCGATTGGTGGCGTAAGACACGATCGTCGCAGCGCCATAACTACTGGACTAGTCGTTCAGATCGTCATCATTACTGCTGGATATTGGGTCGGACCACTGGTGTTTCCGGGCATTCTTTTCCTATTGGTTTGGGGGCTAGCCATAGTGCTGAGTAAAAAAGTTGATGAGGCAAAAATCGCCCAGGCAGAGGCAGCCCAAGAAACCCTTTAAGATTAAGAACATGTCTGAACGTACCCTTGTCCTAGTAAAGCCAGATGGTGTTGAACGCGGTCTAATCGGTGAGGTTATCTCGCGTATTGAGCGAAAGGGTTTCAAAATCCTCGCTCTTGAAATGCGCACGATACCGCGCGCTATTGCTGAAGCTCACTATGGCGAGCATTCAACTAAGCCATTCTTTAAAGACTTAGTTGACTTTATCTCTGGCGCACCACTGGTTGCTGCTGTCATCGAAGGCGATGAAGCGATTGCTGCCTGGCGAACCATGATGGGCGCGACCAATCCAGTTAATGCGGCAATGGGCACTATTCGCGGAGATTTAGCAACACAAACACAATTCAATGTTTCGCACGGTTCAGATTCACTTGAGTCGGCAGCGCGCGAAATCTCACTATTCTTCCCAAATCTGTAAAGGGTTAACTATGACCGTCCAGTCTGTATTTCCGGCACTGGAACAGTTATTGCCTCGGGTGCAAAAACCTGTTCAATATGTTGGTGGCGAACTAAACGCTGTAATTAAGGCGTGGGATGACACCTTAGTGCGTTGGTGCTTGATGTATCCCGACGCTTATGAAGTTGGAATTCCGAATCAGGGTGTACAGATACTTTACGAAGTTCTAAATGAACGTGCAGATACTTTGTGCGAGCGCACTTACGCAGTTTGGCCAGATCTAGAAAAGCTAATGCGCGAAAATGATGTTCCGCAATTCACGGTTGATGCCCACCGACCAGTTGGCGCATTTGATGCACTGGGCGTTTCATTTTCCACGGAACTTGGCTACACCAACATGCTTACTGCCATTGATCTTGCGGGCATTCCACTGCATGCAGTTGACCGCGATGAGACACATCCACTTGTTATTGCGGGCGGACATGCAGCATTTAATCCAGAAGCAATTTCTACTTTTATTGATGGCGCAGTACTTGGCGATGGCGAGCAAGCGGTTCTTGCAATTACTGACATCATTGCTGCCTTTAAGAATGAGGGCAATCCGGGCGGACGCGAAGAATTGTTGCTGCGCCTTTCCAAGTCTGGCGTGATGTACGTTCCAGCTTTTTATGATGTTGAATATTTAGAAGATGGTCGCATTCGTCGCGTTGCGCCAAACCGGCCAGGTGTGCCATGGCGTGTGGCTAAGCACACCGTAATGAATCTTGACGAGTGGCCTTACCCAAAGGCACCACTTGTTCCAATTGCCGAAAGTGTTCACGAACGCATGAGCGTGGAAATCTTCCGTGGTTGCACCCGTGGCTGCCGGTTCTGTCAGGCAGGAATGATTACTCGTCCAGTGCGGGAACGATCCATGACGAGTATTGCCGAAATGGTTGCAAATGGCTTAGAAAAGACTGGCTACGAAGAAATCGGCTTGCTTTCGCTATCTAGTGCCGACCACAGCGAGATTGCAGAGTTGGCAAAGGGTTTAGCGGATCGCTACGAAAACACGCAAACTTCGCTTTCCTTGCCAAGCACTCGAGTTGATGCCTTCAACATTGATCTGGCCAACGAACTTTCCCGCAATGGCCGTCGCAGTGGACTTACTTTCGCTCCCGAAGGCGGCAGCGAGCGAATTCGGCGCGTAATCAACAAAATGGTTACTGAAGAAGACATGATCCGCACTGTCACTGCGGCTTACGCTTCAGGTTGGCGCCAAGTAAAGCTGTACTTCATGTGTGGCTTGCCGACTGAAGAAGACGAAGATGTATTACAGATCGCCCGCCTTGCCCACGAAGTAATCAAAGCTGGTCGCGAGGCATCTGGTCGTACTGACATTCGCTGCACGGTATCTATCGGCGGATTCGTGCCTAAACCTCACACTCCTTTCCAATGGGCTGCGCAACTTGATCACGAAACTACTGATTCAAGACTTTATAAGTTGCGTGATGCAATCCGTCAGGACAAGGCATTTGGCAAATCAATTGGAGTTCGGTATCACGACGGCAAGCCTGGCGTAGTTGAAGGCTTATTGTCACGCGGGGATCGTCGGGTTGCAAAAGTAATTGAACAAGTTTGGCGTGACGGTCAACGCTTTGATGGCTGGAGTGAACACTTCTCTTACGACAAGTGGATGGCAGCAGCAGAAGTTGCTTTTGCCGATGAAGCAGTGGACGTTAATTGGTACACCATTCGCGAGCGAGAACTTTCTGAAGTACTTCCATGGGATCATTTAGATTCTGGTCTTGATAAAGAATGGCTTTGGGATGATTGGCAAGATGCGCTTTCTGAAGTAGAAGTTGATGACTGCCGCTGGGTGCCATGTTTTGATTGTGGTGTCTGCGATCACATGGGTACCGAAATTCAGGTTGGTCCAACTAACGCAGTGATGTTGCCAATGCCAACGATTCCATCCCGGGTGGCTGTTAATAGTGGCACGTGATCGCGATCCTGGTCGTGAGAATATTCCTGCAATACAAAAACTACGAATTCAACATGCCAAGCGGGATCGACTGCGCTTCACATCGCATCGAGATTTTCAACGAGCGTTTGAGCGCGCTTTAAAACGCGCCGGTGTGCCAATGGCATACAGCGCTGGATTTTCGCCACATCCAAAAATTTCCTACGCCAATGCGGCGCCAACTGGTGTTGCCAGTGAAGCTGAGTACGTTGAAATTGGTGTGGTTTCTCTCGTTGATCCAGAAAAGCTTAAAGTCGTATTAGATGAGGTTTTGCCACCTGGCCTGGATATTTTGGACGTTGTGGAAGCCCGAACCCCAGATTTTGTGGCGCGACTTGAAGCCAGCCACTGGAAAATCGAATTACCTGGTACCTCACAGGCCACGTTGGATCAGGCGCTAAAGCTGTTCCTGGACGCCCCAGAAGTGTTAGTAGAACGCATGTCAAAGTCTGGAATTCGTACATTTGATGCCCGAACTGCGGTGATTCGCGCAAATGTGGAGATGGGCTCGGACTGTGCCATACTTCAAGTAGTCGTTCGGCATGGCTTGCCAACCGTTCGACCCGACGATGTTCTGGCAGCTCTGAAAAAAGTTGCGGACTTCGCCCAGGAGATCCCACCTCGGGTAACTCGACTGGCGCAGGGTCCTTTGCTTGAAGATGGTTGGTCCGTAGGGGATCCTTTCACTTTGGACCGTGAAGCCACACAAGCTTGAGCCCGGCATTGTCACTACATAGGCTTATGCGCCCTAGGGCGTGAGTGAACGCAAGATCGGTGCCACGGCATAGGTTTTGTGCGATAGGAGACGACTTTCATGTCGGGAAACGATATAACACCAGAAGCAAAACCACGTCGACGCGCCGCGGGACGCCCTGCTGGTCCGCCGGCAGATGCGCCAGTTACCAAGGCAACACCTGAAAAGGCGCCTGCGAAATCAACAGCAGTTGCAAAGAAAAAAGCCCCAGCGGCTAAAAAGGCGCCAATTGCGGTTCCGGTTTTTCAAGCGGCCCCAGTAACGGAAGTTGGTCCGGCAAAGAAAAAAGCGCCAGCAAAGCAAGTAAGCCAGGATGAAGTTTTTTCGGTAGCGACAAAAGGTCAAGCTAAGAAACGGCCAGCCAAGAAATCAGCTTCATCAGATGAAGCGCAATCAACTGATGTAAGCAACAGCGAGAGCGCAGAAACAGGTGAAGAGCGCACCGGCGGCAATAACCGTAACCGTAACCGCAATCGACGTGGTGGCAAAAATAAGAATCGTGCAAAAACAGGTGGCAAAGTTGATGACAATGAAAATGACATTGACGGCGAATCTGATGAATCAGCAGCAGAAACCGATGAAGATTCAACGCAACCAGCTTCCGCTCGTAAGCGCAGTCGCACTCGTACCCGTGATGGCTCCGAAGGTGAATCCGGCTCAACTCGCTTAGATGCTAAACGCGCTCGTCGTCGTGATGGTCGCGATTCCGGACGTCGACGCGCACCAATTTTGACGGAATCAGAATTTCTTGCCCGTCGGGAAAATGTCGAACGCGTGATGGTTGTGCGCCAACAAGGTGCACGTACTCAGATCGCAGTTTTGGAAGATGGCATTGTTGTCGAGCATTACATCAATCAATCCAGCAGTGGCTCATTAGTTGGCAACGTGTACTTAGGTCGAGTCCAAAACGTTCTGCCAGGTATGGAGGCAGCCTTCGTTGACATCGGCAAGGGTCGTAACGCAGTTCTTTACGCAGGTGAAGTGAACTGGGATGCAGCCGGCCTTGATGGTCAACCAAAGAAAATTGAAACTGCATTGAAATCTGGCGATCCAGTTTTGGTGCAAGTTACTAAGGATCCAGTTGGTCAAAAGGGTGCCCGCTTAACGAGTCAGATTTCGTTGCCGGGTCGTTTCTTGGTTTATGTTCCAAACAATCCAATGACAGGTATCTCGCGCAAACTTCCAGACCGTGAGCGCTCACGACTAAAAACAATCTTGAAAGCAGTAGTTCCAGAAGATGGCGGCGTAATAGTTCGCACCGCAGCCGAAGGAGCAAGTGAAGAAGAGTTGGGCCGTGACGTAGCCAGATTGGCCGCACAGTGGCTCGATATTGAAGCGAAGTCAAAAACCGCTTCACCACCAACAATGCTTTACGGTGAGCCAGACATTTCGATCAAGGTTGTTCGCGACATATTTAACGAAGATGTTAAGAAATTGATTGTCTCTGGCGCAGATGCCTGGGAGACGGTTGAACAATATGTTTCCTACGTTGCTCCAGATCTTGCGGATCGCCTAGAAAAGTATGTTGGCACCGCAGATGTTTTCACTGAGCACCAAATTGACGAACAGATCGCAAAAGCACTTGATCGTAAGGTCTACCTACCCTCTGGCGGCTCCTTAGTTATTGATCGCACCGAGGCTATGACAGTTGTCGATGTAAACACTGGAAAATTCATCGGCTCGGGCGGAAACCTGGAGCAGACTGTAACTAAAAACAACTTGGAAGCAGCTGAGGAAATAGTTCGTCAGCTTCGACTACGCGACATCGGTGGCATCATCGTCATTGACTTCATCGACATGGTGCTAGAAAGCAACCGCGATCAAGTTATTCGCAGGTTAATTGAGTGCCTAGGCCGAGACCGCACAAAGCATCAAGTTGCCGAAGTAACTTCACTCGGTCTAGTTCAAATGACCCGCAAGCGAATTGGCGCTGGACTCCTGGAAGTATTCAGCGAATCATGTGATCACTGCCAAGGCCGGGGCGCGGTTGTGAACATGGCTGGTCACGATCCTGAAAAAACTCCTAAAAATAAGGGAAAACAGGGAAATCATGACCATTCGCAGGACAATCCTGCTCACGTTAGTTCCGATTCCAACCCAGAAGAGCCTGTCTCGGTTTGACCCTAAGGCCCTTAAGTCCGTAACCTTATGAGGCTTAAGACTTAGGGTTTTCGCCCGAAACAAGCATTAGTTCAAGGAGATACCTCGTGTACGCGATCGTTCGTGCTGGTGGCCGCCAGGAGAAAGTTGCCGTTGGCGACCTAATTACCCTTGACCGTGTTCAAGCTAAACGCGGGGAGACCGTGGTACTTCCAACTGTCTTGATCGTTGATGGCAGCAAGGTCAATGCAGATGCCAAGGGCGTCACCGTTACTGCTGAAGTTATTGACCATAACCGTGGACCAAAAATTGAAATTCTTCGTTACAAGAACAAAACTGGTTACCGTCGTCGTCAAGGACACCGTTCAGATTTAACTGAAGTTCAGATTATTTCCATTGGTAGCGAAAAGATTGCTGCTGGCGATAAAGCAACTGCAAAGGTAAAGCCTGTTGTTGCTAAGAAAGCCGCTCCAGTGAAAAAAGCTGCTGCTGCTCCGGTTGTTAAAGAAGCGAGCGCTGCTGTCGCTAAGCCAGCTGCAGCGAAAGCTCCTGCTAAAAAGGCTGCTCCAGCAGCAAAGAAGGCTCCGGCAAAGAAGGCCACTCCTGCCAAGAAGGCTCCGGCAGCAAAGAAGGCTGCTCCTGCTAAAAAAGCTGCTCCAAAGAAGAAAGAGAAGTAGGTATAACTCATGGCTCATAAAAAGGGTGCCTCCAGTACCAGAAACGGTCGCGACTCAAACGCCCAGCGTTTAGGCGTAAAGCGTTTCGGTGGTCAAGTAGTTAATGCTGGCGAAATCATTGTTCGTCAACGCGGAACACACTTTCACCCAGGTGAGAATGTAGGTCGCGGTGGAGATGACACATTGTTCGCGCTAGCACCAGGAGCAGTTGAATTCGGCAACCGTCGTGGTCGTCGTGTTATCAACATCGTTCCAGTGCAGGGTGTAGCGGTCGCTAATTAATCCCGCAAGAATTTTTTAGTTAGGCGGGCCCGCTCGGGCCCGCTTTTCTTTTGAAAGGAGAAATCATGACATCGTTTATCGATCAAGTGATTCTCCATGCTTCTGGTGGCAATGGTGGTCACGGTTGCGCTTCAGTTCATCGCGAAAAATTCAAACCATTAGGTGGACCTGATGGCGGCAATGGCGGCAATGGCGGCGACGTTGTTTTAGTTGTGGATCCATCTGTCACAACACTTCTGGATTTTCACCGCAGCCCTCATCGCAGTGCTGGCAACGGAAAGCCTGGCCATGGCGATCATCGAAATGGCGCGTTTGGCGAAGGCCTGGAACTAAGCGTTCCGGAAGGCACCGTTGTTTCGCTAGCTGATGGCACAGTACTAACCGACATGCTCGGTATCGGAACTCGCTTTGTAATTGCTCAAGGTGGTCGCGGTGGACTTGGAAATGCCGCGCTTGCCTCAACTAAGCGAAAAGCACCTGGCTTTGCTTTACTAGGCGAAAAAGGAATCACTCGCGACATAATTTTAGAACTTAAAACCGTTGCTGATGTTGGCCTAGTTGGTTATCCAAGTGCTGGAAAGTCTTCGCTTATTGCAGCGATGTCTGCCGCTCGTCCGAAAATTGCTGACTACCCATTTACTACTTTGGAACCACATTTAGGTGTGGTGCGCTCTGGCGAAATGGTTTTCACAATGGCTGACGTGCCAGGACTTATCCCTGGGGCCAGTGAAGGAAAGGGTTTGGGACTTGAATTCCTTCGTCACATTGAAAGATGTGCGGCGCTTATTCATGTTCTGGATTGTGCAACGCTAGAACCAAATCGCGATCCACTTACCGACCTCGACGTAATTGAAAATGAACTCAAGCAATATGGAGGTCTAGAAGATCGCCCACGCGTTGTAGTTCTAAACAAAATTGACATTCCAGAGGGCCGAGAACTTGCTGAATTTGTTTTGCCAGATTTGCATGAACGTGGATATCAAACTTTCTTAGTTTCAGCCGTGAGTCATGAAGGTTTACGTGAGCTTGGATTTGCACTAGCAGAAATCGTAAAAGCCTCACGAGTTGAAGCAATCACTGCCGCAGAAAATCGGCCTCGCGTAATTGTGACTCCAAAGTCAGTAGACGACAGTGGATTTACTGTGCGAGTCGAAAACGCAGGCGCTGATGAAGTTCGCTACCGGGTTCTTGGCGAGCGACCAGAGCGTTGGATTCATCAAACTGACTTTGCAAATGACGAGGCAGTTGGATATTTGGCCGATCGGTTGGCGCGTGCCGGAATTGAAATTGAGTTATCAAAGGCAGGCGCAGTTGCTGGCGATACCGTTGTGATCGGTGATGGTCCAAGCGCTGTTGTATTCGATTGGGCGCCAACAGTTGGCGATCTGCATCAAGGTCCGCGCGGTACAGATCAACGACTTTATGACAAGCGCCGGCTCTCAGCTGATGAGCGCCTTGCGATACACCGGATTCGCCAATTTGGTACTGGTGAATTTAGTGAGACAACAACACAAGTTGAAAATGACGAAGATCCAATAATTTCAGAGCCTTTAGTTTTTGCTGACTATGTCCCCGAAGTAGATGACGAGTTAGACGAAGGCTAGTTTGGCAATTGCCACTGCGGAGTGGACTGTGTGCCACCCATTGCCAATGCGGCAGTAATTTTTCCAATTGTTGGAACAAATTTAAAACCGTGACCTGAACAAGGCGAACAAACAGTGATCGGACCGCGCCGATCTAAAATAAAATCTTCTTCAGGCGTATTAGTAAATAAACAAGTCGTGGCAACTGCAGTTGCTAAATCTAAACCTGGAAACCAGTGCGAAACATACTCTTTCATTTCACCAAGGTGCTTCTCGCTAATTGCAAAATCTCGATTATCTGGATCTATTGCGGCGCGATCACTCCAAGTTCCAACTTTCACTCCTTCACCTGGGGTATAAAGTCCGTACGCACTGGCTTCAAGCGGTGAGCCACCACGACCATTAGCACCATGATGCAGGAAGCTTGGCCACAGCGACTCTTCTTTCAAGCTTGGAATTGGCTGGAAGTGTGCTGGTTGGCCTGCGTCCACAATTAATTCTGGAAGTTTTACTAAGTGACCAACAAGTTTGTCGACCCAACCACCGGCAGCAACTACCAGCGAGGGTGTTCGCCAGGTTTGCGTTTGGGTTTCAATTATGGCGTGATCACCGTCAAGGTGGACGCCAAGAACTGGGGTATTTAAATGCACATCAACCCCAAGTTCCCGGCTGCGATCAATCAAGGTTGTAACCGTTTTATCGGCCAAGCATCGCCCGCCATCTGGGCTATAAATAACATGATCTTCAAAGTTCATTCCAGGCCAGCGAGCATGCGCCTCACTTGCATCCATTCGCTCATATGGATGGTTATAGCGATCGAGACTAACTCCAATTTCATCAATTGCTTCCTTATAGCCATGATCGAGTTGCCCATTTTGCTCAAGTAGGTCAGCGCCAGTGTCAGCTTCTAATTCGCGCCAATCCGATAACGCCCGGGCAGCTAGATCTGTATAGAGCGCAGCACGGTAGGAGAGTCGGAAAATTCGACTGCCACCATGGGAGCTTCCTTTGTTATGTGCGGCGCCAAATTGTTCAATGAGCGCGACGCTTCGGCCGGTATGTGCAAGTTGCCAGGCGGTAGCACTGCCCATAGCGCCAGCGCCGATCACAACATGGTCAATATTTTGCAAAGCAGCGGTCCTTTAAATAGCAGGGGTTAGGACAACAATAGTTGCAAGTATTCTTAAGAGTATGAGAGTTGGAATATTGGGCGGAACTTTTGACCCTATTCATGTTGGTCACCTCATTGCCGCAAGCGCAGTTCATGAGGAACTGAACTTAGACACAGTTGTGTTCATGCCGGCTGGAGATCCTTGGCAAAAGCGCGATCACGAAATCAGCCCAGCCCAGCAGCGCTTAGAGATGGTCGCACTAGCCATCAACGGTGATGAAAGATTCCAAGCCAGTGATATCGAAATTGTCCGAAGTGGCCCAACTTATGCCATTGAATCAGTGCGACAGTGGAAGCAAGAAAATCCGCAAGATGAATTATTTTGGATAGTTGGCTCCGATGCTTTAGCTGGAATTTCTACTTGGCACGAGTGGGAAGCATTTGTTAGCGAAGTCAGCGTCGTCGCTGTAAATCGAATGGGGCATGAAGAAGTGGTTCCGTTCGAATACCTATCAGTGAATATGCCAGAAGTGCGAATCTCGGCAACCCAATTACGGGATCGGTTTACCCGCGGTCTTGATACCAGATACTTAGTGCCACAGTCAGTGAGTGACTACATTTCAAAACAAGGCCTGTATCACGCGTGAATCGAATTCCAGCTCTTCTCAAGTGGCTGACCAGCTCGCTCGTTGCAATTGCATTGCTAACAGTTGTCTTTGTAATACGGGGTGATGGTCAGGCAATTCCTTTAGCAGATCAAATAACAGCCACGCCAGAGCCGACGCAAGAAGTTGCAGAGTCAACACAAGAAGTTCATAACCTGATGTTTGCGCTAATTGGCTCGGATCAAAAAATTGTTTCAGTGACTGTGATCCGCCAGTCTGTTGTGGAAGAAAAGCTCTCTATCGTAAACATCGATCCTGCAACTTTGATAGTGCCGCCAGGCCAAGGCTTTGTTCCAATCAGTGATGCCGGATTGCAAGGCTCCTTTGACGGGGTCGACAAAGCAATCTCGGGTGCCCTGGGCATTCCAATTGATGGCTCAATCTATTTGCAGCGATTGGCATATGCAGGACTCGTTGACAGTATCGGTGGAATCACTGTCGTGTCTGACAATCTTTACCGGGTAAGTGAACTTGGGGAAGTGCCACGCTATGTTCGTGCTGGAACTTCTTTGCTTGAGGGTAGTGATGCAGCAGGATATGCGATGCTGCAATCCAAATTTGAAACAACTGATGAGTTTATGACTAGAGGTAATCAAGTGCTACGAGCAGTATTTGAAAACTTGCAAGGTGATCAAGAGCGAGTTGATGAGATTTTTTCAGCACTGGGATCAATTGCTCGGTCAAATGTCCCAACTGCGAGCATTGCACGATTGATCATTGAATTGCGCGCTGCAAATCTTTGGCCAAGTGCTCACATTTCCCGCTTGCCCGTTAATTAAGTAGTCTTAAGTAAATCAAATAGAGAGTGTGGAATATCGTGGCCGCAACAGAGCATGCGCTAAAAATTGCAAAGATTGCAGCACAAGCCGCTTTCGACAAAAAAGCCGAGAACATTGTGCTCCTCGATGTCAGTGAACACTTAGTTATTACGGACGTATTCTTGATCGCCTCTGCGGATAATGAGCGACAAGTTAAGGCCATTATTGATGCGATCGAAGAGACTCTAAGCGCAATTGGCGTAGAGCCAATTCGCCGCGAAGGAGATCGGGAAGGTCGATGGGTGCTACTTGATTACTTCGAAATCGTGGTCCACGTGCAGCAAGATGAAGAACGTAGCTTGTATGACCTTGAACGACTTTGGAGCGACTGTCCGAAAATTGCAATGGAATTGGTATGAGCGCACGTCGCTTAGTTCTTTGGCGTCACGGACAAACCGCATGGAATGCCGATAATCGCCATCAAGGACAAATTGATATTCCGCTAAACGAAGTTGGCCGCGAACAAGCGCGCCATGCTGCGCAAACTTTAGTTGCCATGAAACCAACGCACGTAATTGCTAGCGATTTGGAGCGAGCGTTAGAAACTGGCCAAATACTTGCTGACCTAGCTGGAATCAAATTGAGCACAGATGAGCGCCTTCGCGAAACTTTTGCTGGTGAATGGCAAGGTATGACTCGCGATGAAATTGTTGCAAAGTATCCCGAGGATTACGCAGCTTGGGGCGGTGACTCGGAAATACGTCCAGGTGGTGGGGAAACCCGCTGGGAAGTTTCGCAGCGTGTCGTCACAGCTATCGATGATGCACTAAAGAACATTCCTGCTGGCGGAACATTAGTTGTGGCATCGCACGGTGGCGCACTACGTTCAGCGCTGGGACGACTGCTTGGGTTAGATCCCAGGCAATGGACCATTCTTGGTGTGCTTGCTAACGCGCAGTGGTCCGTGCTTTCTGAACTCGATGAAAACATGCCAAAGTTACCTGACTTAAAATGGCGCCTACAGGAATACAACGCGGGTTCGTTACCAGAACCTGCCATTGGTGACGATAAGTAAAGTCCACTAACATTGACTAGGTTCGGGGCTGTGGCGCAGCTGGTAGCGCACTTGCATGGCATGCAAGGGGTCAGGGGTTCGAATCCCCTCAGCTCCACCAAATGAAAAATGATCGCCCAAAGGGCGGTCTTTTTTCATTTTGCCGAGCCCACGGATTCGGGAGGAACGTAGTGACGGTTCCCCTGCTGGATTCGGCCCATCCATAGAAACTTCGAAGTCTCTGCAAAGCATCGACCGAAGTTTCCCCCTGCTGGTTAGAACTTATTTAGGCGGATCTGTGATGATCAGGATTCGCAGTGGGGTCGCACCAGTATTCACTAAATTGTGTCGCGATCCTGGTGGGCTTAATACCGAATCACCTTCAGTAAGTACTTCAGTAACGCCATCAATTGTCATTTCTGCGCTCCCGTGCAGAATGATATAAAGCTCGTCAATTGCGCCGTACTCTGGTTCAGTATCATCATGAATGTGTGATCCCTCGGTGCCACCGACTGGAAGTTCCCAGATTTCAACTTCAATATCCCATTTGAGTTTTCCGCCAAAATAGCGCTGCGCCAAAATATCTCCAACGCCTTTATGAAGTGATTCGTAAAAGAAAGTGTTTTGTCCGGCTCGCTCAATCATAGGTAACTGTATCATTTTCGAATTTCCAATCGGCTGTTTATAAAGGAAATGAAAGTATTTTGCCCATGGAACACTCAGCAGCTTGTGTCGGATGGGACATAGCCAATTTAGGGTAAAGATAGTTGGCAAATCAGCTGGCGCCTCTCCGCAAGGTGATACAGTAAAGCAACAAAAATTAGGAGCCCAGAATGATTGCAAAGAATTTCAAGTTACTGGCAGCGTTTACTTTAGCAATTTCGTTGGCTGGCTGTGGTTCCGAAACTACCGCCTCAAATTCTGAACCTGACGCCCAGGCAACTTCAGTAAGTTCTTTTCCAACTTCTGGATCTGGCGAATTGCGCGTCTACAACTGGACTGACTATCTAGACCCAGCTGAATTGGATAGATTCAGCGCCGAAACCGGTATTGAGATAATTCTTGATACTTATGACAGTAACGAAACGCTTTTAGCCAAACTCCAGTCTGGCTCCACTGGATATGACATCATCGTTCCCTCTGACTACATGGTGCAACAGATGATCGAATTGAATCTGCTGCAAGACATTGGTGTTAAAGATTTTCCAAATGCAAAGAATATAAAACCAGAAGCAGTAAACGTGCCTTTTGATGATGGTCGCAACTACACCGCTCCGTATATGTATGGCACAACGGGAATCATCTGTAACCCTGTTGCAGAACCGAGATGCAATGACCTTAAGTCTTGGAAAGACTTCTTTACTTTTGGTCTTGACAAAACTGATGCCATGAAGGATCAGGTTGAAATTGTTTCCTCCGCACTTCGTGCAACAGGTGTGCCTGCGTCAGAACTATGTACAACTGACAAAGCTAAGTATTTGGCCGCTCAAGAGTTACTCTCAGGATTTAAGCCAGATGTAATTGAGTCAGATGGCTCGCTCGAGCGAGTGCTAAGCGGCACAAGTAACGTTCGTCAAAACTGGAACGGTGATTCACATCGCATGAAGGTAGAGAATCCAGATTTGATTTACATCTACCCTTCTGAAGGGCTAAATCAATGGAGTGATCACTTTGCAGTTCCAGTTGGCGCGCCCAATTTAGATAATGCCAAGATATTTATTAACTGGATGATGGATCCAAAGAACATTGCTATGGAGACAAATTTCACTGGGTATGACAATTCGATTACAGGGTCAAGTGAATTCTTCGATCAGGCATTGAAGGATGATCCAGCGGTAAATGTTCCGGCTGAGTATATCGATTTGATTTCGCCAATTCCAAATTGTGGCGAGGCAGCTCGTGATCTTTACACCCAAGTCTTTACTTCGTGGACCACTGAGCAGTAGTAGCAATTTCGGGCAGGAGAAGCTAGCTACCAGATGTCGCCAAGGGTGTAGCCAGTCTGGAATGGATCTGTTGGATCAATTTCCCAGGTTGATACGCCGGTAACCCAGGCGCTACCACGGATGGTTGGCACGACTGCTTCGTATTGACCAATCTTGGTTGGTTCGCTTACTTGGCCATAGAACTTGGTACCAAGAAAACTCATGTGGGAAAACTCTTCACCCAATGCCAGTTGACCTCTTGTATAAAGCCCGGACATCCGACCCGAAGTGCCAGTGCCGCAAGGGGAGCGATCCAGCATGCCTTTCCAGGTTTCCGGATCCGCCGTTAAATTGTCTCCCGTAAGAACGGCAGAGTTGCGAGCTTGTTTACCTGGCTCGCGATCACCGTTATGCAAGATCACGATGCCAACTTTGTTAATGCTTGGGTT
>JASJMK010000054.1:0-20393 GCA_037619625.1 Actinomycetes bacterium | reverse complement strand
AATGCAACTGAAAGTGTAGCTAAGTCATTTTGCTCACTGTGAGCAATCTCATTAAGCGTCGCCTTAGTTCGTGCTACACCCTCAGGAAATTTGGACTCCCATTTCGTGATCCGCTGATCCACTGAGTCGCTGGCTGTTGTGGCTTGTGCCACTCGAGACACAAGCGCAGCCAAAGCAACATACAAATCACTTCGTAGCGCAGTTCGGGCGTAAGCAGTCCACCGGTCGGCTCGAGGTAAAGCTGAGATTTGGAACAACATTCGATCAACGTCATAACGTTCGCTTAATGCAAAATACAGATCCACAATTTGAACTGGATCTTCATTTTCGCGCGTCGAAATTTCTGTGATATCTAACAGTGAAAATTCATCAAGTAAAGCAGCGATCCGCAGCGCGATTGGGCGAGGAACTCCTTGGCTTTCATAACGCTTAACATTCCTTGTTAGACGCTCTTGTTCCACGCCGCGCAAAAAATCAGGGACTCGATCAGTAAGTTGCGAAACAGTTCTGGCAAACTTTGAAATTTCCGCTTCCACATTTAGTCGCCCACCACGTGACTGCAAGAACCAACGAGTTGCACGATCAAGTAGCCGCCTGGATTCTAAAAGCAATTCTGTTTGGCAATTCGTAGATACTTGACCATCCAGTTGCTCAAGTTCAGCCCAGAGTGATCTAAATCCAAAAACATCACGTGACACTACGAAAGCTCGCAATATTTCAGAAGCTCCGGCGCCACTTTCTTCGGCTGCGCGCCAAGCATAAGTCGCGCCGCCACGATTAACCATTTCATTAGTCATAGCCGTTGAAATAATTTCTTTTCGGAGTGGATGGCTATCCATGAGCGCGTCATACCCATGACGCAAGTCAGTTGGGAAATAGTTGCTGAGAATTTCTTGGCACCATGGTTCATTAACAATTTCATCATTGGCGCGATCTCTAGTTAGATCAATTTTTACATAAGCCATCAAGACGCAAAGTTCAGGAGAACTTAATCCTGCCCCCTGGGAATCTAGTAAATCAATTTGGGCATCCGTTGGAAGATACTCAATTGTGCGATTTAATAACCCTTCGGCTTCAAGTGATTGCATGAGGCGCTGATGAACCCTTAGCATTTCGGGAGCTTGAAGGCGGGCCTGTGCCAAAATCAAATTTTGTTCATAGTTGTCCCGAAGCACCAACTCGCCAACTTCGTTCGTCATAGCTGCAAGTTGAGTGTTGCGATCTGCAATTGTCATACTTCCCGCAGTAACAGCTTGATCGAGCAAAATCTTGATGTTTACTTCGTGATCTGAAGTATCGACACCCGCCGAGTTATCAATAGCGTCGGTATTTAGTTTCATACCAGCTCGAGCAGCCTCAATTCGCCCTAATTGAGTCGCCCCTAAGTTTCCGCCCTCACCAAAGACACGGGCTCGAATTTCATTTCCATTAACCCGAATAGCGTCGTTGGCCTTATCACCAACTTGGGCGTGCGTTTCTGTGCTGGCTTTTAGATAAGTTCCGATGCCGCCGTTCCATAATAGGTCTGCCGGTGCTAACAGAATTTTGGTTAACAATTCATTTGGAGTCAGGCTCTTTGTTTCAGCACTAATTCCAAGTGCAGTTTTTACTTCAGCCGTTAAGTCGATGGACTTAACCGAACGTGGGTAAATGCCACCACCTTTACTAATTAATTTGACGTTGTAATCTTCCCAAGATGACCTAGGCAAAGTGAACAAGCGCTGACGTTCTACAAATGATTTAGCAGTATCGGGATTTGGGTCTAGGAAAATATGACGATGATCAAAAGCGGCAAGTAAACGAATATGTTGCGAAAGCAGCATTCCGTTTCCAAACACATCGCCACTCATATCTCCCACACCAACCACAGTGAAGTCTTGCGTCTGAGTATTTAAACCTAGTTCTAGGAAGTGACGTTTAACTGATTCCCAGGCACCCCTTGCCGTGATTCCCATTGCCTTGTGGTCGTAACCAAGAGATCCACCCGATGCAAAAGCGTCACCCATCCAGAAACCACGGTCGACAGAAATTTTGTTAGCTATGTCCGAGAATGTTGCAGTTCCCTTGTCCGCAGCTACTACTAGATATGGGTCATCAACGTCATGACGAACAACGCTCTTCGGTGGAATTACTTCACCATTCACTAGGTTGTCCGTTAAGTCGAGTAGGGCCGAAATAAACATCTGGTAACAGGCAATACCTTCAGCTAACCAGGCATCGCGATTGCTCGGCTCTGGACCACGTTTAAGCACGAATCCACCCTTGGCACCACTTGGCACAATAACGGTGTTCTTTACCATCTGGGCTTTAACTAATCCAAGAATTTCGATTCGGAAATCTTCCTGTCGATCCGACCACCGAATACCGCCACGAGCTACCGCAGCAAAACGCAAGTGAACTCCCTCAACACGTGGCGAGAATACCCAGATTTCAAATTTTGGAAGTGGTAGAGGTAAATCGGGAACCAACGAAGGATCCAATTTAAAAGCCATTACTTCTAAGTAGCTTCCATCTGCATCATGTTGATAAACATTAGTTCGAAGTGTGGCAAGTACGAGTGACACACTTGCTCGCATAATCCGGTCATGATCCAAACTTGCAACGGCATCCAAAGCTGATTCAATCTTTGCTTCTAATTCAAGCTGTTGTGAGTTTCGGTCTCCGGCAAAGTGGGGGTCAAACCTAACTATGAACAGATGCAGTATTAATCGGACAATTTCGACGTTTGCCAAAAGCACCTGCTGCAAATACCCCTGACTAAATGGAGTTCCTGCCTGCCGCAAGTAAGCAGCGTAGGCGCGAATTATGCCAACGTTTCGAGCTGTAAGACCGCCATGAATCACAAGGGCATTAAATAGATCACTATCTACTTCGCCTATCCAAGCGGCAAGGAAGGTGTCACAGAACCGCTGCGAAAGTGAATCAAGAGCTGGTGCATTCGTTAAATCAAAACTTAAACCAAAGTCGTAAACCCATGCCACGCTTTTGTTAGCACGTCGTAAATCATGAGCTCGCTCGTCAATTACGTCAACACCCAAGTCATGCAAGATGGGCAGGACCGAGGACAAAGTAATCGAATTACCAATGCAATAAATGGTAAATCGGCGCGTTCCATCCTCTGGAATTTCTGGGGTGTACATCGAAACATTTATCACGCCCTCAGGCTGTGCTTCAAGGCCTTCTAAGATTTTTAAATGTGCGACTGCATTATCTGCAAGAACATCTTCCTTAAATGATTCAGGGAAAGCGTCAATCCAAGTACGAGTTAAGCGCAGGGCCTCCTCTTCTCCCACTTGGTCGATGAGTGAGTCCGCAAAATCATCTTCCCAGAATCTGGCAGCATCGGTAATTCGAGATTCAAGTAGTTCCAAATCTATTTCGGGTATTTCTTTATTGCGAGGTTTACGTAAAACAAAATGCAATCTAGCTAGTACCGACTCAGACACTCGCGCCCTGTGATCAACTGATGTTGCCCCGAACGTTTCTCGCAGAATTGCTTCCATCCGAAGGCGAACTTCGGTGGTGTATCGATCTCGGGGGAAATATACGAGTACCGAAACATAGCGCCCAAGCACCTCGGTTCGAGTGAAGAGTCGTACTTGGCGACGTTCTTGAAATTGCAGGACACGGAATGCAACTTCCTCTAACTCTGCTGCTGGAATTTGGAACATCTCATCCCGCGGATAAGTTTCCAGAAATTGCATTAAGTCTTTGCCACTATGCGAATTTCGGCCAAGGCCCATCGACTCAACGACATCTTGTACTTTATTTGAAATAACTGGAATTGAGGTAACCGACTGGGTGTAGGCGGCTGAGGAAAATAGCCCCAGGAACCGATGTTCACCAATTTGTTGGCCAGTTGCATCAACTTTTCGGATACCAACATAATCCAAATAAACCGAACGATGTACTGTCGATCGCATTTTAGCTTTGGTAATAACCATAAGTGAGGTCATGCTGTCATGGTCGTTGTCATCTTCGCTTAAATAACTACCGCCTGCAGTATCTCGCAACGCTCCAAGACCGGCACCTTGCACATTTGAAAGTTTATTTTTCACCATTGAATATTGAGAATATCCAATGAAAGTGAAATGGTTTTCAGCTAGCCAACTTAAAAATTCAATAGCCTCGTCACGTTCGCGACTGCTTAGTCCCGTTGTCGCCTGAACTTCGGCGATTACCTCAGCAAGTTTTTGCTGCATGGCTGGCCAGTCGGTAACTGTTGCTCTTACATCTGCAAGTACCTGTTGAATTTTCTCCTCGATGCCATTAAGTGAATCAGGGTTACCTTCTCGATCTACTTCAACGCTTATCCAAGATTCTTGCAATGCTCCTTCCGGAGCATCTTGGCCAGAGGCTACGTCCTGATCTAAAATTTGAAGCAATTTTCCATTTGCATCACGCTTAACCCAGAATCTTGGATGAATTACAACTCGAATCGATCGATCCTGTCTGGACAATTCTGCGGAAACGGAGTCCACCAAAAAGGGCATATCGTCAGTGACGACTTGCACCACAGTGCGAAGTGAGTACCAATTATTTTCTGGCAAAGTCGGTGAAATAGCAGATACGTTGACTGCTCCAGCTAAGCGAGTACTTCCTAACGCAACATGCGACTCAACCATGGCCTGCAGGTCGCGAACTTGAGTTCCAACAATATCTTCGGGCGCAACTAACTCAAAATACCGAGAGACTACGGGCTTGAGATCTGACGCAATTGATTTTTTGACCTGAGAAATCAGCTCATCGCGATCATCTTCGAGTCGACGTGAACCGCGCGAGGTAACTGGCACTTTTTACTAGCCTCCTGCGGTCCCGCGGGGGCGCGTGGACACCTATTAACTCTACCAATTCACAGACTCCCTTAGATTGGGGTATGAGCATTTCCTGGCTAATTAGCCCGATAGGTCAGGAAGTAATTAAATCGGCGCGGGAATACCGTGATCCGCTGCGAGCAGTTCCTGCGCTCCGCAAGACTTATCCAGAAATTGCTGTGGAATTAATTTCCCAAGCTATGTCTCAAGCTGGTTTGCAGTTACGTCTGGAGGAACGCTGGGGTGTGGCTGCCAACTATTTATTACTCACAGACGACGGAGTTAGCCAAGCAACTCGACCAGTAATCGCTAAATATCGGGCTGATGCAATTGTTAAAAAATTTGGGAAGAATGCACACGTGCTTGATCTGACCTGTGGGTTAGGTTTTGATTCCCGAGAGTTTGCAAAAGCTGGCCTTTCTGTGTCTGCTGTTGAGATTGATGCAACAGTCGCCGAATATGCCCGACATAACCTCGCTGAATATGAAATGACCGTTACCTGCGCCGATGCCAATACTTTTGAAATTCCTGCTGACGTTGACGTCGTCTTCGTTGATCCAGCGCGCCGAGATCCACAGGGCTCCAAATCTGCCCTTGGGCAAGCAAAACGCATATTTAATCCGCAGCTTTGGTCGCCTTCTTGGGATGCAATAAATGAAATTGCTTCTCGAGTTCCAGTTGTTGCAAAAGTTGCACCTGGTATGGACAAATCTGAAATTGGAAATTGGGATGCGAAGTGGCTCAGCTCTGACGGGGACTTGCTCGAGTGTTTTATTTCATCGCCAGGTGCTGGTGCTCGCTCCGCAGTTTTAATTGCTGCTGAGTCTGGGGCTTACCTGGAAGTAGCAGGCGAGAGTGCGACGCGCACGCAAAGTGTTGGCAGCTATTTAGTGATTCCCGATCCGGCATTAGTGCGCGCCAGTGCGCTTACTCCTCTGGCTGAACTAATAGACGGTGGACTAGTTAATGAATACATCGCATGGTTGACAACCGATAATAAAGCTGGCTTGAGCAAGATGTTAAAGCAAGATCCGCAGCTTGGGAGCGTCCTGCTGATTGAATCAGCATTTAAGTTCTCGGACAAGGAACTGTTAGCTCGGGTTAAAAATATTCCAGCTGCTGGAGTCACGATAATGACGCGTGGTATGCAAATCGATGTTGAGGCAATTCGCAAATCATTGGTAAAAGTTACCGCGACTGGAAACCAAGAATTAATCGTTGCAATTTATCGAGACGATGCGGGGCCGCAAGCTTTACTTTGCCGTCGCGTTTCTAATTTGCACTAGATCCGAATCCAATTGCGTAATTGCATCTGGTCCAAGTCCGCAGCAACCGCCGATTAATTTTGCCCCAATTTTAACCCACTCAGACACAATGTGAATCGGCAGCTTGTCATGACCAGCACCAATCCAGCACATATTTGTGCCATCCCAAACGCGTCCGGCATTTGGATAAACGACGAGCGGTAACGACGTTTTCGTTGCAAGTTGGCGTAATAATGAGGTGACAAATTCGGGTTTTGTGCAATTCACTCCAACTGCAACAACTGAAGGAGTTTTACTAACTAGTTCTGCTAAGTGTCCAATACCTTGTCCAGCACATGTCGAGTTACCGTCTTGTGCACTCATAGTGATCCAAGCGGGAATGTCTGGGTAATCAGCCAAGACCTCAATCAGGGCTCGGACTTCATCTAAATCAGGGATTGTTTCACAGGCAAATAAATCAGGGTTGGCGCTGGCAAGTACGGCAATTCGTTCGCCATGAAAATTCACTAAGTCAACATGTGCCACACCGTAATTACCAACGTATTCTTGTCCGCCACCTAGAACTGCGCCATAAGGGCCCACGCTGGCTGCAACCCAAACCTTTTCCGCTGCTTTCGCTGCGACATCTTTAGCAAGAGAAATTGAAAGCCGCATCAAGTCATCAGCTTGATCCGCAGTCATACCAGTCGCAATGTAACCCATGCGACTTGCTTGGTAGGAGGCGGTAATCAAAACGCGGCCGCCAGAGTTCACATAATCTTGATGCACCTGCGCGATGGCCTCTGGAGCATCTCGCAATAATCTTGCTGACCAAAGTTTGTCAGACAAGTCATGGCCACGTTTTTCTAATTCGCCAGATAACCCACCATCAATTGGCCATGGACCCTCTTCTAACCAACTTGCAAAACTCTGCTTCACTACGCCACCACGGTTGTTATGTTCATCGACGAATCTGTCGCAAAACTCAATTGTGAGGTATCCCGGCCACGTTTAACTAATTCAGAGCCAAGGGCTGCAACCATCGCGCCATTATCAGTGCATAGCGCCGGACTAGGAATTCGTAATGTTATCTTGTGCTCGGCGCAACGCTGCGCTGCAACGGTGCGCAGGCGGCTGTTTGCTGCAACCCCACCGCCAATTACCAAAGTGCCAACATCGTTAGTTAGGCAGGCGTCAATGGCTTTTCGAAGCAAGACGTCAACAATGGCCTCCTGGAACGAAGCAGCAATATCATTTACCATTACAGAATTTCCTGCCCGTTGCTGCGTTTCAATCCAGCGAGCTACTGCAGTCTTTAAGCCTGAGAACGAAACATCAAAACGATGTTTAGCCATATCTTTTGGCGAGGTTAATCCTCGTGGAAAATCAATGGCATTTGGATTCCCAGTTTGCGCAGCTTGATCGATGTATGGCCCGCCTGGAAACGGTAAGCCAAGCACGCGAGCGATCTTGTCGAAGGCTTCGCCAGCTGCATCGTCAATAGTTTGACCCAGTTGAATTACATCTTGCGTAATGTCTGGAACTAGGAGCAAAGATGAGTGACCGCCCGAGACCAACATTGCAATGCTTGGTTCATCCAGTGGTCCATGTTCAAGTTGGTCAACGCACACGTGGGCGGCTAAATGATTTACGCCATAAATTGGCTTACCCAGCGCAACTGCAAGGGACTTCGCGGCAGCAACTCCAACAAGCAACGCGCCAGCTAAACCTGGACCAGAAGTAACTGCGATGGCATCAACATCCGCCAGTTTTATGTTCGCAGACTTACATGCACGTTCAATTGTCGGCACCATAGCTTCTAAGTGAGCTCGACTTGCGATCTCGGGTACAACTCCCCCAAAGCGGGCATGCTCATCAACGCTTGATGCGACTTCGTCAGCCAACAAAGTACTACCCCGGACAATACCTATTCCAGTTTCGTCACACGAAGTTTCTATACCTAAAATCAGTGGCTCAGACATTAGCTACTCGCTTTCGCATAATGTTTGCGTCAATTGTGTTGCCATAATAGTTTCGACGTATATCAATTCGCTCATATTCACGAGCGGCATACATCTTTATGGCTACTTCATTGTCACTGCGAACTTCCAAGAATATTTCTCGAACATTTCGAAGTGCTGCTTGAGACTCAAGCCAATCCATTAAGGCGGTACCGATACCTTTACCTTGCTGATCGCTTGCAACTGCCACAGTATTTACATCGCCCTGTTTGCCTACATAACGAAATGATGCGTAGCCCACTATTTCAGAATCTAAAATTGCCACTGAAACGTCCCGAGAAATAGAAACTTCAGCAAGTTCAGCTAGGAATAAAGCATCAGTCCAAGCATCAATTGGAAACAGTGATTTCTCGATTTCGAGAACTGCTGAAAGGTCCGCAGTTGTCATCGGGCGAATTTCCAGCATTAGAGGACCGACTTTCGAATCGTTGGCTCCACAGCGTCTGGTTTACGCAAATACATTGGCAATACATCAACTAGCTGAGCAGACCCTGACGCAAATAGGTTGGCCAAAGATCCTGCTTTAAGTTCCATCACTTCTCCGGAAATATAATCTGGATACAGCTGTGCGCCTGGGCCGACAAACTTTGCATCAGGAAATTGCGATGCGATAACTTCAGGCTTCGAAACTTGTGGTTCTCCAATTCGAATCCCCTCGTACCGAGCCCAGTACAGCTCTTTACGGCGGGCATCGGTAACCACGACACAAGGGCTTGAGTAGTCAAACGCAATTGCATCTAACGAACAAATGCCATGGATAGGAATCTCACGGGCGTGCGCAAATACCGCCGCAGTTACAAGACCAACGCGTAGTCCAGTAAATGGACCTGGGCCAACGCCCACAACGACATCAGTAATTTCTTTGATCTTCAATCCTGAATCAGTAACAACCTTTGAAATCAATTCGGCTGTAAGTTCGCCTTGCATGCCATGGTCGATCGTGTGGCTTTGGGTAACTTCACCACTACTACGCAGGATCGCGACACTAACACCAACCGAGGTGTCTATTGCTAAAACGTTCATGCTCCAGGCCCACTTAAACTCAAGTTGCTCCAACGATCTCCAACTGCAGTTACTGAAATCCTGCGAATCCCGCTTGCTGGATCAGATTCATCAGTAAGTTCCTGCGCTCTATCTATATCTATCTCAATCCAGTTTTCCGAAAATCCAGAAACATATTCTCTACCCCACTCGATTACAAAAACTGCGTTCTTTGTTACGTCAAGATCCAGGTCCACCAAATCGCTTTGGCTAGTTAGGCGATAGGCATCCACGTGCACTAGAGCCAGACCAGAGCCTTGCGGCTTATGCACCCGCGAAACCACAAATGTTGGACTTGTGACTACACCTTGCACTTCGATCTGTGTTGCGAGTCCTTGCACAAAAGTAGTTTTTCCCGCACCTAACGGTCCGCTCAAGACAACGACATCGCCAGCAGCTAACAAGGCGCCAATTTTCTTGCCGAATGCCTGCATTTGCTCAGACGTAGAGACGGTAAAAGTCACAGTGCTTACCAAGAATTGTTAATGAATTCGCGATGTACGCGAGGGCCAATTCGAGTGATGATTTCATAGGAAATAGTTCCGGCCGCTTGCGCCCAGTCTTCCACACTTGGTTCGCCGCGAGCTGGATCACCAAAGAGCACGACCTCGTCACCAAGACTTACATCCAGTTCACCAACATCTAACACAAACTGGTCCATACAAACTCTGCCAGCAATCTTTCGGATCTCGCCACCGACTAATACTGGGCCGAGGTTAGTCGCACTTCGTGGAACTCCATCGGCATAACCAGCTGGAATCAGTGCCAAAGTTGTATCGGATTTGGTGTGATACTGATGGGCGTACGAGACCCCTGCTCCTGCTGGAACTTTCTTTAGCAGCGCAATTGGCGCGCAAAGAGTCATAACTGGTTTCAAATCAAAGTCAGTAGCCAGGCCAACTTCTTCACCAGGCGATACTCCATATGCAGCTACCCCAGGACGAACCATATTGAAATATGTATCTGGCAATGCAAGTGTGGCTGCAGAGTTTGCTAGGTGCTTAACTTCAAGTTCAAAGTTTGCGGCTTCAAGTAAGTCCACAGCAGTTTTGAATTCTGCAATTTGATCCGTAATCGTTGAGTTACTCGGTTCATCAGCGTAAGCAAAATGAGACATTACGCCCACTACTTTTACAGTGCCTTCGTCTTCTGCCTTTCTTAGTGCCAAAATCAACTCTGGTAAATCAGTGAGCGTGACACCGTTTCGATTTAGGCCGGTATCAACTTTGACGTGAATGCGAGCAATTCGGTCAACAGAATACGCGGCATTACTTATCGCCTTTAAAGTTGCTACTGAATTAACGCCTAAATCAATATCGCGAGCGATGCACTCTGCGAATCGATCATTTGAAGTATTTAGCCAAGCAAGAATCGGTCCAGACACGTTACCTTCACGTAGCGCAACCGCTTCTTCAAGTAGCGCGACACCTAAATAATCTGCTCCAGCAGTTACAGCGGCTTGACCACACTTAACTAAACCATGTCCATAGGCATCGGCTTTAACTACAACCATTAATTTTCGGCCGCCAGTGCGCTCCTTTAAAACTCGCACGTTATGTGCCAAAGCTCCAAGATCAATTCGAGCTGTTACATGTGCAGACATTTGAAAACCTAAACTCTCTCTGCGATTACATAAGCAATCGCCACGGGACCATCATGGCTTATTGAAACGTGCCAGTTCGTGATTAAAAGATTTGCTGCAACATCGGCAACGGTGCCTCGAATTGAAATTGTTGGTGCACCGCCATTGCTAACTTCACAATCATGCCAAGCCATCCCTGCTGGTGCACCTAACGCTTTAGCCACGGCTTCTTTTACGGCGAACCGCCCGGCTAGAGACATGACTGACAATTGGTGACCCTCAGCGCTTACTTGCTCTGCCTTAGTAAACAAGCGATCAACGATTTGTGGGGTTCGTTCAACTAGATTCGCAAACCGCGCCAAGTCGACAACGTCAACGCCGATACCCACAATTGCCATGACTCAACTTTGCCTTGAATACTCATTTTTTCAAACTCGAACAGCTATTTACGGTTGTTTCTAGGGGCGCTTTAGTTATTCGACTGTCACGCTCTTGGCCAAGTTTCTTGGCTGATCCACGTCATAACCCTTAACTGTTGCCATTTCACAGGAAAAAATTTGTAATGGCACCGTTGCAACTAATGGCTGCATTAATGCTGGGCATTTTGGTAAGCGAATGATGTGATCGGCAAATTCATTAATGGATTCATCGCCTTCCTCCGCCAACACAATTGTTAAGGCGCCGCGGGCCCTAACTTCTTGAATGTTAGAGACAATTTTGTCGTGTAGCTCATCATCTTTTGGTGGAACGACTACAAAAACTGGAATGCCTTCTTCGATCAACGCAATCGGTCCATGCTTAAGTTCGCCGGCAGCAAAGCCCTCCGCGTGCATGTAGGCAAGTTCTTTAAGTTTTAGGGCGCCTTCAAGTGCAACTGGGAATCCAACGCTGCGACCAAGGAATAACACCGACTGTTTATCAATTAATTCCTTCGCGATAGCTTTGACGCCCTCGCTCGTATCCAAAACCAAGTCAATCAAATTTGGCATGTCGTTCAATTCCAAGGCAACTCTTGCTGCATCCACACCAAATCCTGTGCCGCGGGTTTGTGCCAAATACATTGCGAAAAGATAGCAGGCAACGATCTGCGTAAGAAATGCTTTTGTTGAAGCAACTGCAATCTCAGGACCAGCATGCGTGTATACAACAGCATCGCTTTCGCGTGGAATTGTCGAACCATTGCTATTACAAATAGCCAATACTTTTGCGCCCTGCTCGCGGGCGTATCGCATGGCCATCAGGGTGTCCATAGTTTCCCCTGATTGGCTGATTGCAACTACCAGAGTTGTTGGAGTCAAAATTGGGTCGCGATATCTAAATTCACTTGCCAGTTCTACTTCGCATGGAATTCGGGTCCAGTGCTCGATTGCATACTTTGCAATCAACCCAGAGTGATACGCGGTACCGCAGGCGGTAATGACGATTTTGTCGATTGACTTTAAATATTCGTCATCAAGCCCAAGGTCAGCAAGTGTTACCTTGCCATTTTTATCAATACGTCCCAATAACGTATCCGCGACCGCTTTTGGCTGCTCTGAAATTTCTTTCAACATGAAGAGATCAAAGCCACCTTTTTCTGCGGCTGCTGAATCCCAAGTGACTTCGTACTCGGTGAAGGGTGCGGGCTTACCGAAGAAGTCTGTTACCTCAATTGAATTCGGGGTTATCTCAACAATTTGGTCTTGACCAAGTTCGATGGCATTTCGCGTATGAGCAATAAATGCCGCCACATCTGATGCCAAGAAATTCTCGCCGTCACCGCGTCCAACAACAAGTGGTGAATTTCGTCTGGCTGCAACAACTACGTCAGGAGTATGCGCATGGACCACAACTAGAGTGAATGCGCCAGTAAGAACTTGGCAAACTTCACGCAGCGCGTCCGCTAGTCCAGGCGTGGTTTTCATTTGCTTTGAAAGTAAGTGCGCCACAACTTCAGTATCAGTTTGGCTGCGCAGCGTGATGCCTTCAGCAATTAGCTTGTCGCGAAGCATTGCAAAGTTTTCAATAATGCCGTTATGGATAACTGCGATAGTGCCATCATCGCTCACGTGTGGATGCGCGTTGACATCATTAGGCGCGCCATGGGTGGCCCAACGAGTATGGCCGATTCCGGTGTTGGATGCAGAAATTGGACTGGCCAACAACTCAGCTTCCAGGTTGGCTAACTTGCCAGCTTTTTTTCGGGTTTGAATCGCGTCATCAGAAACTACTGCGATTCCAGCTGAGTCGTAGCCTCGGTATTCCAGACGACGTAACCCCTCAATAACTACATTCTGGGCTTGTTGCGGTCCAACATATCCAACGATTCCGCACATAGTTAAAAGTCTATCTGTAACTATAAAGCGCAGTGCTTAGCCACAACTTGGGCAAGTTCCTGTGCAGCGGCTTGGGCTTGTTGCGCAGTTGCGGCCTCTACCATCACGCGAATGAGTGGTTCAGTTCCACTCGGGCGAAGCAGTACTCGCCCAGTTTCGCCAAGCTCTTTTTCCACTTTGATTACTGCATCGACTACGACCGTTTTCGAAACTGCAGATTTATCTACATTGGGGACATTAATTAGAACTTGCGGCAACTTTGTTACCAAACTTGCCAGCTGCGCCAATGACTTACCAGTGCGCTTCATTTCCGAAAGTAAATGAAGCGCTGTTAAGGCGCCATCACCAGTTGTTGCAAACTCGCTGAGCACTACGTGTCCACTTTGTTCGCCGCCAATGGTGAAACCACCGTTACGCATTTCTTCTAGAACATAGCGATCACCGACGGCTGCTGCAATAACTTCAATGCCGTGTTCGCGCATGGCTATGTTAAAACCAAGATTCGACATTACTGTCGCAACTACTGTGTTACCAATTAATTCATTGCGTTCTTTTCGACCCACGGCCAAAATAGCCAAAATTTGATCGCCATCGATGAAGTTGCCATCTGCGTCCACAGCTAGACATCTATCGGCATCACCATCATGTGCAATACCAACATCAGCGCCGTGCGTTAAAACTGCGGCAAATAGATCTTCCATGTGCGTCGAGCCACATTTCTCATTTATGTTTAGGCCATCTGGTTCACAGTGAATTGTTACAACTTGTGCACCAGCTCGCCGCAAAGCTTCAGGTCCAACAAGTGAGGCCGAGCCATTGGCGCCATCAATAACAACTTTGATTCCCGCTAAGGAATTTGTGATGCTTGCAGCTAGGTGATGCAAATACTTTTCGATCAGGTCGTGATCGCTTCGGATCCGGCCAACGCCAGAGCCAGTTGGTAAATTATTTGTTATTTTTAGGTGGGCTTCGATCGCATCTTCAATGGCATCATCAAGTTTGACGCCGCCACGAGCAAAAAACTTAATCCCGTTGTCTGGCATTGGATTGTGCGAAGCCGAAAGCATTACACCTAAGTCTGCGCCAGTGTGATCAGTTAGGAATGCCACGGCTGGCGTTGGCACAACTCCGACATCAATAACATCTACACCGGCACTAGCTAAGCCAGCACAAATTGCAGACTGCAGGAACTCACCACTTGCCCGTGGATCGCGGCCAACAATAGCGAATGGGCGATCAGTTTTATGTTTGGCGAATTCGCCGCGCTCACCTAAAACTTGCGCAGCAGCAACACCTAAGTTGGTTGCTAATTCGGCGGTAAGTAATCCGTTCGCTAAACCGCGAACGCCATCGGTGCCAAAAAGTCGGCCCGACATAGATTAACGCTTTGAGTACTGTGGAGCCTTACGCGCCTTCTTCAGGCCGTACTTCTTGCGCTCCTTGATACGTGCATCGCGAGTAAGGAAGCCTGCCTTCTTTAGGTCAGCGCGGTTACCTTCAAGATCAATGGCGTTCAAGCAACGAGCCACACCTAGACGCAATGCGCCAGCTTGGCCAGAAATTCCGCCACCATCGATGCGGGCAAGTACGTCGTACGCACCTTCAAAGTTAAGTGTTTTGAACGGATCGTTCACAAGTTGCTGATGAACTTTATTTGGGAAGTAATCCTCTAGGGTGCGACCGTTGATTGTCCAACGTCCAGTGCCCGGAACAATTCGAACGCGAGCAATTGCTTCTTTACGTCGACCAGTTGCTGCGCCAGGTGTGTCTGGTGCCTTACGTGGTTCGCGAACTGCTGCGGCTGGGGTTTCGGAAGTGTATTCCGTTAACTCAACTTCTGGCTCGCCGCCAACTTCTACTTCTAATACTTCGCTGTCTGACATGTTATTTCCCTTCGTAAAAAATCTATTTGTCCGCGAGCGCTTACTGCGCTACCTGAGTGATCTCGAATGGCTTTGGGTTCTGGGCAGAATGCGGATGAGCTTCGCCAGCATAAACCTTTAGCTTTGTGATTTGAGCATCGCTCAGTTTGTTGTGCGGAAGCATTCCCTTGACTGCCTTTTCAATTGCACGTCGTGGGTTTGTAGCTAGCAACTCAACATAACTAGTGGCACGTAAACCACCTGGGAAACCAGAGTGACGGTAATCCATTTTTTGCTGAAGCTTTTGGCCAGTTAGTGCAATCTTTTCTGCATTGATAACTATGACGAAGTCGCCAGTGTCAACGTGCGGTGCAAAGATTGGCTTGTGCTTACCGCGCAAAAGCACAGCAACTTGTGACGCAAGACGTCCTAAAACAACGTCAGTTGCATCGATTACATGCCATTCGCGATTCACATCGCCTGGCTTTGGTGAGTACGTGCGCACAGTGAGCCTTCTTTGACTAAATAATTGGGATAAAATTTCGGGTTTTCCTTATGCCTAAAGGCACAACGACTCCTTAGATTACCTGTATTGCTGGGCGTGGGTCAAAACGAGTTCTTGGGCAGCAGGTAGGCTGATACTTAGAAAAGGCGCTAACTACGGGAAAATTAGGCCAAATTCCAAATACTGCTAAGAAAAAGGGATGTGCGAAGACCGAATGAAGGCACGTCGGCGCCCCCTTTACTTGCTGGAAGGGGCAAATGCCCTATCTGGCTTAAGTAATGCCATTGCCATTGTGACCATTCCATGGCTGATTTTTGAACGCACTGGATCAGCTACCCAAGCCGGAATCGTGGTTGCACTTTCCACAATTCCAGGCATATTTATCTCGCCATTTGTTGGCGCACTAATTGATCACTTCGGACGCAAGCGAGTTTCAATCGGTTCAGACTTTTTTTCCGCTATCTCAGTAATGATGTTTCCGATTTGGGAATCTTTGTTTGGCCTAACATTTGCATCAATTGCTACGTTCGCTGTGCTCGGCGCAGCATTTGATCCCGCTGGTTACACCGCGCGTAAATCATTGATTCCAGATGTTGCAAAAGCAAGTAACACCTCACTGGACAAACTCAATTCTTGGCATGAAGCAGTTTTCTCTGGTGGCTGGGCACTTGGCCCAGCGATTGGCGCAGTTGCGATTTCATTAGTGGGCGCTGCAAACTCAATGTGGATTGTTTTCGCAGCATTTATCTTGGCAATCATTTTGATTTCCATGTTGCATGTTGGAGACCTTGGCCTGGAGCATCGCGAAGAAATTAATGACCAAGAAAAGTTTTGGACGAGTACTTTACGAGGCTTACAGGTTTTGAAATCCGATAAGGCTATGTTCTACTTAACAATTTCAATTGTGTTCTTAGCTATGGTTTACTTGCCAACCGAATCCATTGTGTTACCAAAATATTTCTCAGACATTAGTGATCCACGTGGCCTAGGTTTCGTATTGTCATCAATGGCCGCTGGCGGCATCGCATCTATGCTCGCCTACCCTTGGCTGGTTTCCAGATATAAGAAACGAACTATTGTTATTGGCGCGCTACTGGCAACTAGCTTGGCTATGATTCCGATGACATTTTTTCCACCAATTGGATTATTTGTGGTGTCTGGATTCTTGCTGGGACTTGGCTGGGGTCCAATGAATCCGCTCATGAATTCATTGGTGCAGCAACGCGTTGCCCCACACATTCAAGGTCGAGTTTTCGGTGTACAAACTTCTCTGTTCTACGCCAGTGGCCCGATTGGAATGTTTGTAACTGGAGTTTGTGTTGATGCCTTTGGGGTTCGCCCGGTGTACACCGCTGCCGTTGCAATCTTGATTTTGTTCCAGTTAGTGATTATGGCGGTTCCAAGTCTGCACGATTTGGATCGTGAAGCGTCATACTAATTACATGACGAGGCCCACACTTGATAACTGGTTACAACCTGAAAATACCTTTTGGTCATTTCGTCACGTAAGAGAATTAATTCCAACTGCGCAAATTGATTGTGCCCAAACTCCTCGCGTATTGAACCAGAAAATCAAGACTGAGCTTGGGGAAATTTCGATAGAAACCCACGATGGCGCAAAGAAGATTTCTGATTTTCTCTCCAGCACCAATACGGACTCTTTCACAGCAGTCAAGGGTGAAGATCTAGTTTTTGAATGGTTGGCACCAGGAGTTAGTGATGTTGAACCACATTTGATTTTTAGTGTCACTAAGTCATTTACTGGCATGCTTGTTGGCGCCCTGGTGCAAGAAGGAAAAATTGATGTTGATGCGCTGGTAACAAAATATGTTCCTGAGATCGCCGACAGCGGCTTTGGCGATGCAACGGTGCGCAATCTGCTCGACATGGCTGCCAGTTACCAATTCGAGGAGGACTACACCCCGGGTCCTGACATCATCGCCTACCGCCATTCCGTGGGTTGGTATCCAGCTCCGCTGGGTGCGCCAAACTTGCATGACTTCATCGCCTCTCGCAAGAAAGAGGGTGAGCATGGTCAAAAGTTTCGTTACATGTCACCAACAACCGATCTAGTCGGCTGGGTTATTGAGGCTGCCAGTGGCATGCCTTATGCGCAAGCACTATCTAAATACATCTGGTCCAAAATTGGCACTGAGGCTCCAGCTCACATAACCGTTGATCGCACTGGAGCTCCGCGAGCTGCCGGCGGGTTATCAGCTATTCCACGCGACTTAGTTCGCTTTGGCATGATGATTCGCGATGATGGCATGGGTGCGATTGATCCGGAGTTCATGCGTGATGTTTATGAAAATGGCAGTGCGCAGCAATGGGAAACTGGCGACTTTAAGGACTTCTTTGCAAAAGGCGTCTATCGTTCATTTTGTTACAAGCCCGGCGAGGATCCAGATGTGATTATGGGAATCGGTATTCACGGCCAAATGCTTTACGTGGATCGGCCGCGCGGAGTTGTTGTCGCTAAGCAATCGTCTTGGCCAAATCCAGATTCAGAAGAAATGCACTTAGATGCATTCCACGCTTGCCAAGCAATCGCCCGCGCACTTAACTAACTGCAGGTAATTACTCCCGTAATTCCCAGTACTAACTGCAGGTAATTACTCCCGTAATTCCCAGTGCTTACCGCAGGTAATTACTCCCGTAATTCCCAGTGCGTCACTTCTGGTGGATTAGCAAAGAATGTTCCGATTAGTCCTCGCCACTGCGTGAACAATTCAGATTCTCGAAATCCAACCATGTGATCTTCCACAGTGTCCCAGCCGATTGCAATCAAATAAGTTGACGGCTTTTCAACACCTTTGTGCACGTGAATTACTTGAAAGCCTTTAGCTCGGGCTACCACTGCTTTTGCTTGTTCCATTGCGCTCTCGAACTCAAGATCTTTACCGGGAACGATTTCCATGAATGCGGTTTCCATAATCATGGTTTTCAGATTACCTTTTAGCCCGCTTCTCATCCCACACTGGCTCATCAGATTCGCGAACCGTTGAATCTCCGCCAAAAACAACAAAGCGATCCATGGTTCGAGAGAACCAGCGATCATGTGTCACGGCAAGTACTGTTCCTTCAAAGGCATCAAGCGCGCGTTCTAGCGCTTCGGCGGACTCAAGGTCTAAATTGTCGGTTGGCTCATCCAGTAATAACAAAGTTGCACCCGATAACTCGAGCAATAAGATCTGGAATCTGGCTTGCTGCCCACCTGAGAGTGATTCAAACTTTTGCTCGCTGGCTCCTGCCAGGCCATATCGATCTAGTGCTCGAGCTGACTGCTCTTGTTGCATGCCATTTCGATGTTCATCGCCACGATGCAAAATTTCAATTAGCGTTCGTCCAACTAATTCTGGATGATGATGCGTTTGGGCAAACCAACCCGGTCGGATCCGCGCACCAAGTTTTGCTTTTCCTTCGTGAGCCACCGGATCAATAGTCACATCACTGATTGGTAAATGCTCGAGTTCAGGATCAGTACCCCCAGCCGCAAGTAAGCGCAAAAAGTGGCTCTTACCTGAACCGTTAGCACCGAGAACACCTATGCGTTCCCCAAACCAAATTTCTAAATCAAATGGCGCAACTAATCCTGTGAGGGAAAGTTTTTCGCAAACAACTGCGCGTTTACCTGTGCGCCCACCTTTAAGCCGCATCTTTACATTTTGTTCAATCGGAATCTCTTGGGGAGGTCCGATTTCTTCAAATTTACGAAGTCGAGTCTGAGCTGCTTGGTACCGCGACGCCAGTCCATCGTTGAACTTAGCTTTTACTTTTAGCATCTGTACTAGATCTTTAATTTTTTGATGCTCTTCATCCCAGCGCCTGCGAAGTTCTTCCAGGCGAGCAAAGCGATCTTTACGAGCTTGGCCATGTGTTGCAAACCCGCCACCATGGATCCAAACCGAATTTCCAGCATGCCCTAATTCCAAAGTGACAATTTGTTTCGCGGTGTTTGCCAATAATTCTCGATCGTGGCTCACATAAAGCACTGTTTTTTTAGTTTGATTTAACTGTTCCTCTAACCATTTTTTTCCAGGAACGTCCAAGTAGTTATCAGGTTCATCAAGTAGCAAAACTTCTTCGGGACCGCGCAGCAATGCTTCCAGTACTAACCGTTTTTGTTCACCGCCAGAAAGACTTCCCGCAGATCGATACTGCGCTTGATCGAATGGGAGCTGAATCGCTGCCATGGTACAAACATCCCAAAGTACTTCAATCTCATAACCGCCAACGTCAGCCCAGTCGGCGATCGCTTGCGCATAAGCCATTTGATTTTTTTCACTGTCATCATTAATCATGGCCGACTCGGTGGCATCAATTTTTGTGGCTGCGCTGGCGATTGCAACTGGTGCGACCGTTAGTAACAAGTCGCGAACCGTGCCATCAGTCATGTGACCAACGAACTGTCGCATAACACCGAGTCCACCAGTTCGAGCAATACTTCCTTCTTGCGCTGGCTCGTCCCCTGCGATCATTCGCATCAAAGTAGATTTTCCTGCGCCATTTGCTCCAATCAGCGCAGTGATAGCACCCTCACCAACTCGAAACGAGACATCAAGTAACAGAATTCGCCCATCTGGCAGCGAAAAAGTTATGTGCTGGATGTCAAGGTGACCCATCAGCGTCCCTGGCTTGCAGCGTTTCAGTTATTCGCTTCGCATAGTCGCTGGCATCTGGATATTCCACATCAATAAAAGTTAGACCTAGAGCAGGGGCGGCAAATACTTGTGCTTGTCTTTCTTTTCCTGCTAAATATCTCTGGAGCCAAGCTTTGTCATACCTACCTTCGCCAATTGCAAGGACTGCGCCAATCAAGCCGCGAACCATGGAATAGCAAAAGGCATCAGCTTGCAACTGTGCCTTGATTAAGCCATCGGGAGCAACACTCCAGTCAAAGCGCAGCAAAGTTCTAACTGTAGTCGCGCCTTCTCGCTTGCGACAAAATGCTGCAAAGTCATGCAGTCCCACTAACACTTGACTGGCATCATGCATCGCCGGCACATCCA